>JAGPGR010000308.1 GCA_018055865.1 Paludibacteraceae bacterium
ATTGAGGAGCGTAGCTCTGATATCTTTGTAAGCAGTCCCTTAATATCAAATTAGCATTGAATAATCTACAACAATAGGTTGTTTTGCGGATAATCATAATTTTCTATGTTTTCTATTGTTGAATGCAAAGTCAGGATGTCTTCAGATGTTCCTTTTTACTTATAATTCAACATACTCATTGGCACTCAGAAACCCCTTTTCTGATTTCCCCAAAAAACACTATCTTTGCACCCGTAAATTTTAATTGACAATCCCGATGAATTTTATTGAAGAATTAGAGTGGCGCGGTATGATTCATACCGCAATGCCCGGCACCGACGAACAGCTGAAAAAAGAAATGACAACCGCTTATGTGGGCATTGACCCTACGGCAGATTCGCTGCATATCGGGCATTTGGTAAGTGTGATGATGCTCAGGCATTTTCAGCGGGCGGGACACAAACCCGTTGCACTGATTGGAGGCGCTACCGGCATGATAGGCGATCCGTCCATGAAATCGGCCGAGCGAAATCTGCTCGACGAACAAACGCTGCGTCACAACCAGGAATGCATCAAAGCTCAACTGGTAAAATTTCTCGATTTTGAGAGTAATCAGCCCAATGCAGCCGAAATGGTGAACAACTACGACTGGATGAAGGAGTATTCGTTTCTGGATTTTATTCGCGACATAGGCAAACACATCACCGTAAACTACATGATGGCCAAAGAGTCTGTAAAAAAAAGACTGAGCAGCGAATCGAGCGAAGGTATGTCGTTTACCGAATTTTCATATCAACTGCTGCAGGGATATGATTTTCTGCATCTGTATCAGACCCTGAACTGCAAACTGCAGATGGGCGGGTCCGATCAATGGGGCAATATCACCACCGGCACCGAACTGATAAGGCGAAAAACGGGTGGTGAAGCATTCGCGCTGGTGTGTCCGCTCATAACCAAAGCCGACGGAGGCAAATTTGGGAAAACAGAAAGCGGCAACGTATGGCTGGACCGCCGCTATACATCACCCTACAAATTCTATCAATTCTGGATGAATGTAAGCGACGTAGATGCCGAAAAATACATCAAAATTTTCACAGCCATCGGCAAAGAAGAAATTGGTACATTAATTGACCAACACCGTGAAGCACCACATTTGCGTCTGCTCCAGAAAAGGCTGGCAGAAGAAGTTACAGTACTCGTACACTCCCGCAAGGATTATGATGCAGCTGTTGAAGCTTCGGAAATCCTGTTTGGCAACGCTACATCAGACGTGTTGAAACGCGTGGACGAAGAGACGCTTTTAGCTGTTTTCGAAGGAGTTCCGCAGTTTCCGGTATCGCTCACCGAACTGGAAACGGGCGTAAAAGCCATCGAACTCCTCACGGAGCAAGCTGCCGTTTTTCCTTCGAAAGGTGAAATGCGAAAAATGGTTCAAAGCGGCGGTGTAAGTCTCAACAAAGAGAAACTGACCGATCAGGATCTTCTGATCACAAAATCGGACTTACTGAATAATAAATACTTACTTGTGCAAAAAGGAAAAAAGAATTATTTCCTCCTTATTGCAGGATAACACAGGGTGTGTTTGGGGTAAAAAATCCGGTTTTTGTTTTGCTGTTAAAAAAAAGAATCGTATCTTTGCCCCGCTTTTGAGAAAAAGCAACATAAAGATTGTCTCATGGTGTAATGGTAGCACTGCAGTTTTTGGTTCTGCCTGACCAGGTTCGAGTCCTGGTGAGACAACAAAATGTTATAATACGTAATTGACATACAGTCAGTTACGTATTTTGTTTTATGTGTCCGCACAACATTTGCGCAACATTTCTTCCCTCCCTCGTATTGTTGCCAAAAAATAATTCAAAAACCTGCCTTATTTTCAGACTTCAAACAACCTTAAAGTCTTTGCTTTTTATGAATCCCTTCCTTCTTATTAAGAAAAACCCGAAGTTGTCTGACAATCTGTCTATCCACGTTCGGAATCATAAAAATAATATCTTCAGGAATCTAACGCTCGAATTCTTACTTTTTCACCTGAAAATGAGTTCAAATCTCCCGGAATTGGTGGGTGGGTTTATTCCGGAATATGCCAAAGTACAGCCCGCATTTATCAGAACACTTGCCGCAAAGTTGACTCAAGGAAGGTACCCTGTAAATCCAACAATGCTGTAAAGAAACTCAGAAAAAATCCGGCAGAAATCACACCATTAAATTACCGGGTGATTACATTTTTGTTTATGAGTCTGAAATTGAATTTGCGATGATTACCTTTGATTTTATTACCTTTTCATTTAACCAATTCAATGGTTTACCCATAAATATTGTCAAAAAACACGATGTTGTATCAAAATTACACGATGTTGAAACAAATGTTACAAAGCAACGGATACGTTGAGAGTAATTTTGTATCGTGAAATTTCAATTTTGACGGTTTATATAAAATCAATTAATCGAACAAACAATTTAATCAAAAAAAAACATGAATGAACAAAGAAAAATCAAAAGCAATGTTTTAAGGAAACTTAAGTTGCTTGGTTTGTTTTGCAGCATTAGTCTAGTACTATTGGCTCAAAACAGGACTGTTACAGGCACTGTCATTTCGGCAGAAGACAACGAACCGTTAATAGGTGTTACAGTGATGGTAAAAGGCGGAACCATTGGAACTGTAACAAATCTGGATGGCGAGTTTAGTATCACATTACCGGCTGATAACGAAACACTTGTATTCTCAATGGTGGGTATGAAAACACTTGAAGTAAATACAAGAAATCGGACATCAATTAATGTGTTACTGGAATCAGACACCAAGGTACTTGAACAGATGGTAGTTACAGGATACACCACGCAAAAAAAGGCAGACTTAACCGGGGCTGTTTCCGTAGTGAATGTAGATGAAATCAAAAAATCAGCAGAAAACAATCCGATCAAATCCTTGCAAGGGAGAGTGGCAGGTATGACCGTATCGGCTGATGGTAATCCAAGCGGTTCTGCAAGTATTCGCATCAGGGGGATAGGTACACTTAACAACAACGACCCTCTTCTTATTATTGATGGTGTGCCTACCAAAGGAGGAATGCATGAACTTAATTCCAACGATATAGAAAGTATTCAGGTGTTAAAAGATGCATCTGCCGCAAGTATTTACGGGTCGAGAGCAGGTAATGGGGTAATTATTATCACTTCCAAGCAAGGTAAAATTGGAAAAATGCGTGTCGATTTTGATGCTTATGCTACTGCAACCTCATACAACAACCCTTTGAAAGTATTAAAT
>JAGPGR010000309.1 GCA_018055865.1 Paludibacteraceae bacterium
GTATTTGCTTAAATAAAACCCTTTCATAGTCTGCCGGATTCTTCACATCGTCGGAGTTATTTACCTGATATTGGCTATGCTGATGATATCTGCAAAAACGCCGGCTGCTGTTACGCTGGCTCCGGCTCCGTATCCTTTGATAATTAGCGGATACTCGTTGTAGCGCTCTGTGGTTATTCTCACAATGTTGTTGCTGCCCTGCAAGTCGTAGAAAGGGTGCATGCTGTCCACCGTTTGTAGTCCTACGGTGCAGTTGCCATTATCCATGGTGGCTACAAATCGCCAGTGCTTTCCTTCTTTATTCAGCTCTTTTCGCCGGGCTTCAAAGTCAGCATCCAGCTCGGGTATTGTTTTCCAGAAATCATCCAGCGAACCCTGAAAATATTTATCAGGAATAAACAGATTTTTATTTACATTTTCCTGTTCTACCCGGTAACCCGCTTCACGGGCCAGAATTACGAGTTTACGTATAACGTCTTTTCCACTTAAATCGATTCGCGGATCTGGTTCCGAAAAACCTGATTCTTTAGCCATTCGGATGGCTTTACTAAGCGAAACGTTCTGACTTATCGTGTTAAAAATAAAATTGAGCGTACCGGAAAGCACTGCCTCCATTTTCAGAATGTGGTCACCACTGTTGGTGAGGTTGTTCATCGTGTTGATAATAGGCAATCCGGCTCCTACGTTGGTTTCAAAGAGAAATTTCACTCCGCGCAGCCTGGAAGTGTCCTTCAGCTTTTCGTATTTTTCGAATTCAGACGATGCAGCTATTTTGTTGGCAGTGACTACGGAAATGTTATTTTCGAGCAGCGACTGATAAATATCCGAAACTTCCTGACTGGCAGTGCAATCCACGAATACCGAGTTGAATATATTCATTTTCAGAATTTCATCGCGGATGGCTTTCGTGTTGCATACTTCGCCTTCGGCTCTTAGTTTGGTTACACAATTTTCCAAATCAATTCCGGCACGCGAAAACATCATCTTGGAACTGGAAGCAACGCCTGCGAGGTTGATTTTTAGCCCGTTCTGTTCCATCAGTTTCTGCCGCTGATTTTTGATTTGGTTCAGCAGATTGCTGCCTACGGTTCCTACGCCTACTACAAAGAGGTTGAGCACTTTGTATTCCGAAAGGAAAAATGAATCGTGAATGACATTGAGCGTTTTACGGAGCACCGATCTGTCGGTGACGAATGAAATATTGGTCTCTGAGGCGCCTTGTGCACAGGCTATTACGTTGATACCGTTTCTCCCCAGCGTGCCGAATAGTTTCCCGGCAATGCCCGGAGTGCGTTTCATATTGTCGCCCACAATGGCCACAGTCACCAGGTCGTCTTCCGAAAAAATCTGATTGATTTCACCTTGTTGAATTTCAGTTTTGAATTCTTCGCGCAGCACATCCACTGCCATTTTACTGTCGGCATTTCGCACACCGATGGAGGTTGTGTTTTCCGAAGATGCCTGCGAAACCATGAAAACACTAATGCCGTTTTTGGCAAGTGTGCGAAAAATGCGGTAGTTCACCCCGATTACACCTACCATACCCAATCCCTGAATGGTGATAAGCGATGTGTCGTTGATGGAAGAAATCCCCTTGATGGCTTTGATTTCCCCGTTTTTATTCGGTTTCTTTTCGCTCGAAATGAGCGTGCCGGGTGAATCCGGATTGAACGTGTTTTTTATTTCTACCGGAATATTTTTATGATAAACCGGGAAAATGGTAGGGGGATAAATTACTTTTGCACCGAAATTGGAAAGTTCCATGGCTTCGCTAAAACTCAGCTGCTCAATGACGTAAGCATTGCTGATGATTTTCGGATCGGCTGTCATAAAACCGTCCACGTCTGTCCAGATTTCGAGTTTCGAAGCATTAAGCGCCGAAGCCAGGATGGAAGCGGTATAATCTGACCCGCCGCGGCCCAAATTGGTAATATAGCCAGTTGTAACATCGGTAGAAATGAAACCGCCGCACACGCAACAATCGGGCATAGAGCCGAATGTATCGCGTACCAGTTTATTTGTAGTTGGAAAATCGACAATATGCTTGTCGAACTGATTAATTGTCTTAATAAACTTTCGGGCATCGAAATGAATTGCATTTTCTATCAGATTGCTCACAATGATGGACGAAAGTACTTCGCCGTAACTTACAATGGTGTCTGTAATTCGGATGGAGATATCTTTGATAAGATAAATGCCCCTGAGAATATTGGTCAGGTCACTGAAATACTCATTCAGTTTTTCTACAGTTTTTGCTTTACGTGATTCGGGAATAACCTGATCAACTAATTGGTAATGGCGTGAAACCATTTCCTCGTATGAAGCCAGGTAATTTTCATTTCCTTCCGACGCCATTTTGGAGGTGGCATAAAGTTGATCTGTAATACCCGATAGGGCCGAAACTACTACTATGAAAGGTTCTTGCTGCGACTCTGCAATTTTTTTAACGCTTAAAATACCATCAACCGAACCAACAGAAGATCCGCCAAATTTTATTACCTTCATCCTGTTTTTTAGATTATTAATTTCAGGTTGCAATATTACTCATTTTTTGGCAAATAATGAGAAATCTGTTTGCTTTTTTGATGATAAGTGTTGGTTTGTTATAAAAAAACACGTACTTTTGCAAAACTTTTTTGAAAATGGTCTCGTAGCTCAGTTGGATAGAGCAACAGCCTTCTAAGCTGTGGGTCGTGGGTTCGAATCCCGCCGGGATCACATTGAAAGTCAAACACTTATCGGAATAATTTCGGTAGGTGTTTTTTTATGGGTAACACACAGATTACATATATACAGATGAAAAAAGCGGTAAATATTGAACTCGTCTCGACTTTTAAAACATAGAGAACAATAGTCTTATTTTATTGAATTTTCGTGCTGTTTAATTTAATTTCGATAACAATAGTTTAAAAATATCGAAGATATTTTTAAACTATTGTTATCGAATATATGAGAATAAGTATAAATTATTCAACTTTCGCAAGTTATTACTGACTAGTTGCAGAGAGGTCTGCTAACGGGCGACCTCGTCCGGTGAGCCGAAAAGAACGATTAAGCGAGGGCAGTGTCAAACTTGTTTGAACAATGCCGAGCGTGAGTTCTTTATCAAAAAATCAGAGAGAGCGGCGTTAAAAATCGTCCTTGTTTGAGCCTGTACAAATGTTTCTGATTTTAGAAACAACTGAGGCGAGTTTGGACGATTTAGCCGATCGAACGCCAATTTT
>JAGPGR010000044.1 GCA_018055865.1 Paludibacteraceae bacterium
ATCATTTTCTTATCTTTTTCTGCTGAGTTTCTGTAAAAAATCTACCGATTTCAGCATTCTCGCTATTTCTATTATCTTTTCTCTCCTTGCGACAAATCAACAAAACCGGTCGCTTTCTCCATAACTACCATCTCTTTCTAACGCTTACCGCGCCGGCTCCTGCAAAAGGGAATACGGTTCAACTTAGGCGGTCGTGCATTAGAGTTTCAGGATTTCGACTAATTTAATGTTAATGTATAAAGTCTCTCGTCCAATTTTCTGCGATTTCAGTACCCCGATTCGTTCAAGTTCTCTTAGATAGCGCGACGCAGCTTTTCGTTCAACCTGAAGTTGATTAACCACGAAGTCTATTTTTGCGTATGGTTGCTCGAATAACAATTCAACCAATTCTTTTCTGTAAATCTTAGGCGCATTCAGCTGTACTTTTTCTATTGTTGAGTCCAACGATTTTCTGATAGAACTGATTTTCTCAATTGTTTTAATCGCTGTTTTCTCAATTGCTTTAAGTATGAAAAGTATCCAGTCTTCCCATTCGCCAGTTGTATTTGTTCGATGAAGCAATTTGTAGTATTCAGCTTTGTTCTCAATGATATACGAACTTAAATAAAGAATCGGAATGTCAATCAATTTATTCATGATTAAATAAAGTATGTTGAGAATTCTTCCGGTTCTTCCGTTTCCGTCATAAAATGGGTGAATACTTTCAAACTGATAATGAAATACAGCTAAATTTATAAGTGGTGATAAACTTTGTTCTGTGTCATTAAAGTGGTTTATGAAATTTGTCAGAAGGTCGATAATTTCAATTTCATCTTGTGGAGGCGTATAAACTACTTCTCCGGTGTTGCTGTTTTTCAATACAGTTCCGGGTACATTCCTGATTCCTGCTGAATTTCCAACTAACACTTGCTGAATGCTTTTTATGTCGTTTACACTCAAAAATCCTTGTTTCTCAACCAAGTCAAAGCCAAGAAAAATTGCTTTTCGATAATTTACAACTTCTTTTGTCGCTGCTGAGATATTTGATTTGTCAATTGCAATTGCCTTATACAATTCATCTTGAGTGGTAATTATATTCTCAATTTCAGAGCTGTCTTTCGCTTCCTGAAGCACAATCGCATTCACTAGCATTAATTGGTTCGGAATCGTTTTCGCAATCCCCTTTAATTCAGCCAATGCTGTAGCAGCTTTGGTTGTCTGTCTAAGAATTTTTATCGTTTCGACCTTTTCAGTTTTAGGTGGTAACTTTTCGAGTTTAGAATCTGGTGTCATTTGTCCCATATTTATTTAATCCGTCCCAAAAGTACAAAAAATGGTACGTATTACAATCTTTTCCTTTATTTTTTTGCATGCCGCCAACATATTTATATCTGACCGACTACGCGTTAAATTAGCGTGGCAGCAGTGGGTTATGTGGGTTTCTTTTCTTTTCAAAACGAGGTTAAAACATCCACCCGAGAGTAAAATATCCTGTTCTGTTTCGTACGTACGCGTTGTCGCCGTTTGGTTGCAGGGTAAAATTCGTGAGCGCACTGCGATTGGTATAACCAATCTTCACGGGTCCTGCCAGGAAGCTAAATCCCCAATTAATACCCCACTCCGAACGATTGAAGGTATTGAAATCAAGTGGTTCGGTGCCCTGTTTTCCATTGAGACGATAGGTATAGTAAGATCCAACAAATACATCAACACCTCCGGTAGGATTTATGCTTTGTAAAACAAGGTTCAGCGGAACGGTTATATTATTGGATTGGATATTGGCTCCCGGATATTTTGCCGAAACACCCTCAAAAAACACTTCGGGGCGGAAAGCCAGCGCACCCAGATTCACTTGTGTAGTAAGACCGATACCATAGGCGAACGAGGATTTACCATCCAGCGCGCCATCGGTATAATAGTGGTGATTGCTACCTATGTTGCCCGTAAAGCCCACCTGAAAAAGTTTACGTTTCGAAAGGTGTTTATCGGCAACTTTCCCTGTCGGGGTAATCTCAACTTCTTCCGATAGTTTTATAGTCAGGTTGGCAAGGTGCTCTGTGATTAATGTCATTCCGTCGTAGTCAATCAGATCCGCGCCGTCTTTGGGTTTATGGTAAGGTGATTTTAATCCGGTAGTGACAGCTAACGTCGGTATGCCGGCCTGGGCAAAAGGCTGAGTATCGGTAGCTACGAACATGTTTTTTTCGAAAGCTTCAGTTTTTACCTTCAAACCGGTGGGAATAACGTTCGTTTCTTTCATTATTCTTTCGCTGTTTTTGATACTACCAGTTCCGGAGTATTCAACAGCTCCGTTGGTACTGTACCACCCTACCATATCTACGCTCATCATTAGCTTTATACTGCCCGAAGAAAACAGGTTGTCGGTGACAAATCGCTTTGAACCGACTAAACCAATTTCTTCCGCATCAAAGGCTACAAGAATAACACTTCGTTTTAGCTCGTTCTGCCTGTTTTTTAACATACGGGCAGTTTCAATCAGCGCAGCTGTACCCGAAGCATTGTCATCCGCTCCGTTGTATATAATGGTATCGTTATCTTTTATTTTGAATCCGAGATGGTCGTAGTGCGCGCCTATAACGATGAATTCGTTCTTACGGTTTTCATCCCCGCCTTCAATGATGCCGATGATGTTTTTGTATTTATCGAATGAATGAAAATAATCATTGTCTTTGTAAGGTTTTATGCCAATAGCCTGCCATTGTTCAACAATGTATCGGGCAGCCCGGGTACTCTCCTCCGAACCTGCTTTTCTGCCTTTTAGCGAATCGGAGGCAAGTGTGAAGACATGTTGTTTCAGATTACCGGTAGTTGTGTTTTGGGCATTTGCAAACCAAAACGAACAGAATAACACGCAGATTATAGCTTTTCTTAAAATAGTCATATTAAAAAATGGTTTATTCAATTTTTACTTCTTCTAATTTTACATCCCTACCTCCCACGCGTTAAAAACGCGCGGTAGCGGAGTTTAATTCAACAAAGCAAAATGCCGTTTAAAGCGTCAGTTTGCTATCTAAGCAAAAGCAATTATTATTCCTGTTCTAATGAGCAACACTCAGACTACAAGTCCGCGCGAGCCGGATAAAAAAAGCGCTGAAATTCAGCGCTTTTCTGTCAACTATAAATTTTCTATTAAATTTTTTCGTCTATCATATTAATTTTTTGCTCCAGCAATTTACATTCATCTTTCAGCGTTTCAATTTTTCGTTCCATTTCCTGCAGCATGCCGCCGCCTTTCTTGGACGAAATACTTAAGAAACCGATGTTATTTTCGTAAGTAGCTATCTCGGACTTCAGATGTTCGTAGGCACGTACCAGTTTTTCACGTTCACGATACAGTTTATTTTCGCCCTTATCGCTCATATCTTTGAGGTTGGAGCGGAATGACTCGAGCCTGCGCTGCGATACGTCGATGTTGAGCGAATCAAACTGCTCATCCAGCACCGTGCGATATTCTTTGTAGATCTTATCCTTTTCTTTATAAGGTACATGTCCTATTGCATTCCACTCGGCTGCCAGCGCCCGCAATGCTGCCAGTGATTCGGATGCATTTTCTGTTTTCCGGAAAGCTTTAATTTTCTCTATCAGTTCTTTCTTCTTTTCAAAATTCTTTACCTCTTCACTTTTCTGTCCCGAAACATTTTTATTTCGTTGTTCGAAGAAATAATCGCACGCAAGGATAAAACGTTTCCAGATTTCATCTGAATATTTTTTCTGTACCGGACCAATCGTTTTCCACTCTTTCTGCAACTTTATGAATTCCTCAGAAGCGGCTTTCCAGTCTGTACTGTCTTTGAGCGCTTCTGCTTTCTCGCAAAGTGCTTTTTTCTTTTCAAGATTTTCGTTCAGCCCGGATTTCACCACTTTATAAAAATCGGCTTTTGCCGTAAAGAATTTGTCGCATGCTTTGCGGTACCTATCGAAAATCTTCTGGTTTGCGCGGCGGGGTGCAAAGCCTATTGAGCGCCACTCCTCCTGCAAATCAAGGACTTGCCTGGTCACTTCATCCCAGTCTTTGTAAGATTTCAGTGAACTCACATTAATGGCTTCAATACGGTCACAAAGAGAGATTTTTGCTTCCAGATTCTGCTCTTCCAGGCCACGGATATCGTCAAAATGAGCCTGATGCTTTCTGTTGATTACCGATGAAGCGACTTTAAAACGATCCCAGGTTTGTTCGCGCAAGTCGCGGGCTACCGGTCCGAATTCATGCCATTCCTCGTGCAGTTTCTGCAACTGGCGGAAAGCGGCTACTACATCTTTTTCATTGGCAAGTGCTTCAGTTGTTTCAATAATTCTTTTCTTGGCTTCCAGATTCTTTTTGAAATCATATTCACGAAGTTCGTTATTAATCTTAATTAAATCCCAAAATGCCTCCTGATATTGATTATATTGTTTCCAAAGATCGTTGCTGGCAGAAGGGGGAACTTGACCGGTATTTTTCCAGTCTTGCTGTAGCTGGCGGAATGTATTGATATTTGCAGACACATCTTCCTTGCTGTCAATGAGTTGCTTCATCTGCTCGATTATATGATTCTTTTTGAGCAGATTATTTTCTCTGTCCTTTTCAAGATCTGCAGCTATTTTGGCTTTCTTATTTTTATAGGCTGCGAGCAATTCCTTGAATTCATTTTCCAATTCGGGCGTATTGGGGATAAAATCAATTTCATCTCCGCCGTTTTCTATAAAGGTAGCCCGCTGTAGTTCGGTTTCTGACTTACTTTTCTTGTAAAACAACTGTTTGATTTCCTCTACTTCTTCTTTTACCTGTTCTACTTGCAGTTCAACAAGCTCTTTCAGACGATCAATAAGTTGCTGCTTGGTTCTTTCTGCTGTTTCGTGTAGCTTTTCTTCGGCTTTTCCGGGCTCTGTCAAGGGAATTGGAGCAGGTATTACTGCCGGTTCAGCTACTGATTCAGGTTCAGTTTCTTCAACTGATTCAGATACAACTTCTGCGGTAGGTATCTGTATCGGATCCGGCTCCGGTGCAACTTCCGGACCGGCTTCTTCAACGGGTTCAGTTACGATTTCTGCAGCCTGTTCTTGTGCCTGTATTGGTTCCGGTTCGGTTTCGCGGACTGTGTCCTGCAACGTTTCAGGATTAGTTTCAGCAGCCGGTTCATTTACCTGTGTAGTTTCTTCGGGCAGGATCTGTGAATTCAGATCTTCCTTTTCTTTGAGAGAGTCTTGTGAGTTCATTTTCGTTCAATTTTTTTATGCCGGAATTATAATTCCGTTCATCAGTACCAAATAATAGAGACAAAAGTAAGATTTTTTTTTAAATAAATTATAGATTTTCACTAATTTATTGATTTGATATTTCTTTGCGGCAAGAAACGTATGTATTGGCCTGCTGAGCAGGATTTATCTGTATGTCATTGATCATCACATGCGGAGGACGGGTAACAATAAATTCCAATGCATCCGCAATATCCGCAGCAGAAAGAGGTTCGAGACCTTTGTAAACAGCTTTTGCTTTCTGTTCGTCGCCATGATAACGAACGAGGGAAAATTCCGTTTCGGCCATTCCGGGCGAAATGGAGCTGACGAGAATTCCATATTTCACCAAATCAATTCTTAATCCTTTGGTGATGGCATTTACAGCATGTTTCGAAGCACAATATACGCTCCCTGAGGGATAAACTTCAATACCGGCAATGGATGAGATATTGACAATGTGTCCGCTCCGGCGTGTTATCATGCCTGGAACAAGTAACTTGGTGATGTAAAGAAGTCCTTTTACGTTCGTGTCAATCATTCGTTCGAAATCTTCTGTATCACTTTCGTCGAATGGTGCGGCTCCGGCAGCCAGCCCTGCGTTATTAACCAATAAGTCAATCTGTTGGAATTTTTCCGGTAAAGCTCTTACTGCCATTTCACAGGCACTCTTATCCCGAATATCAAAATTCAACGGCAATAGTTCTACATCGAATTTTTCTTTTATTTCCTCTGCGAGTGTATCCAGCAATTCTTTGCGCCTTCCTGTAATCACCAGATTATAGCCTAACGAAGCAAGTTTCAGTGCTATAGCGCGTCCGAATCCTGAAGTAGTTCCTGTAACAAATGCTGTTTTCATACTAATTAAAAATAAGAAGCTAACTGTAGGAAGTTTTTACTTGCCTACGTGTTTTAATTTATGACCCATTTTTTCTTTTTTGGTCTGCATATAAAATGCGTTGTATTTATTGGGTTGAACTTCGAGCGAAACATTTTCCACTACGGAGAGTCCGTATGACTCCAGACCTATTCTCTTTTTTGGATTATTGGTCATAAGTCGGATTTTGGATACACCTATTTCCCTAAGAATTTGTGCTCCAATGCCATAATCACGCTCATCGGCATTGAATCCGAGGTGCAAATTGGCATCTACGGTATCCAGACCTTCTTCCTGCAATTTGTAAGCTCTGATTTTATTCATTAAGCCAATGCCGCGACCCTCCTGATTCATATACACCACTGCGCCTTTTCCCTCTTTTTCTATCAGTTCCATGGCTTTGTGAAGCTGCTCGCCACATTCGCAGCGCATTGAGCCAAATATATCGCCGGTAACGCACGACGAATGTACCCGGGCCAAAACAGCTTCGTCGGGTTTCCAGGTACCTTTTATTAATGCCACATGCTCAAGTCCGTTGGATATCTGACGAAAAGGAATGAGCTTGAAATGACCAAAAGCAGTGGGCATATCGACTTCTACACCACGCTGAATTAATGATTCGGTGCGTATTCTGTAAGCTATCAAATCAGCAATTGAAATAATCTTCACGTCAAATTTATCAGCCATTTCGAACAACTGAGGCAGCCTGGCCATGGTTCCGTCTTCGTTCATAATTTCGATGAGCGCTCCGGCAGGGTTGAGACCTGCCAGGCGCGCCAGATCTACAGTAGCTTCTGTATGACCTGCACGTCGCAGAACGCCTTTGGTACGGGCTCTGAGAGGAAAAATATGTCCCGGACGTCCAAATGTTTCGGGTGTGGAAGTAGGGTCGGCCAGCGCCTGAAAAGTGGCTGCACGGTCGGCTGCTGATACACCTGTGGTGCAACCTTCGAGTTTATCCACACTGATGGTGAACGGTGTGGAATGAATGGAAGTATTCACTTCGGCCTGCATGCCCAATTCGAGTTGGTCACATCTTTCTTCTGTAAGGGGTGCACATAGCACTCCCCGCCCGTTTGTAAGCATGAAATTGACCATTTGAGGTGTTATTTTTTCGGCAGCGCAAATAAAATCACCCTCATTCTCGCGGTCTTCATCATCAACGACTATTAAAAATTTGCCATTTTTTATATCCTCAATTGCGTCCTCAATTTTATCTAATTTTTCTTTCATAGCTATTTATTTTCATAGAATTCATATATCCGGGTATCTGAATTATTTTTTTCTTCAATATTTATTTGCCGATCTGAACCTGAAATTCTTCAGGTATTTCATTACATTATCATACAATTTGATGTACGATTCGGTACGGAACAAGCTTGCATCGGTCACAGCTTTCCAGGTCAGAAATAATCCAAGAGGAAAAAGCACAGCCGAACTCAACCACATACCTTGATAAACCAGCCAAAATCCTTCGCGCGCCATTTTGTAGCCTGTAGTATCAATGATGTAGTAAATCACAAAAAGCAGTACTGAAACCACAATGGGGAATCCGAGTCCACCTTTGCGAATAATGGCTCCCAGGGGAGCTCCGATAAAGAAAAATATCAGGCAGGCAAAAGAAAGGGTAAACCTCCGGTGCCACTCTATCTGATGTCTGCGTACTGTCATGGTGGGATCTACCAGCATTATTTTATTGTAGTCTATTTTATCCTTCATGGACTGAGCATTCAGTCGGGCAGTCATCGCAGCTTCCTCCATCTGCTGCTGAGTGAGTGACAAAAACAGCGAATCGGTATTATAGCTTTTTTCGTCCTTTACCGTATCAGCGTCGTTGGTCAATTCTTCATCCGTTTTCAGAGTCGTCACATTTGCATCACTCAGTTGTTCCTCCATTTCCAACGTCAGCACATCTTCATTGCTCAGTTGCTCGGCCTCATCCAGAGTCAGCACATCTTCGTTGCTCATATTTTCGGCCGCTTCGAGGGTCATTACATTTTCATCATTCAGTTTTCTTACTTCCTGAAACTGAGTTGTAATCATTTCGCGTGCTTGCTCGTCACCACGTGCTTTTACAATTTTTGATACCGAATCGATTGTTTGAGTAAGTTCCATTACATTTTTGCTAACGTGCTGATCTTTCAGTATCGATTCGTCGTACCGGTTAAATTCGGTATCAAAATCGAGTAACAATTCTTTGGTCTGAAAGGTTTCCCTGCGATACGGTATACTGTTGGAATTGTATCTTGATCCTTGTTGTCTCATGTTTTCGAAAGTTTCGCCCGAATACATCGAAAATTTAAGATACTTATTATCGGCGGTAAACTGCACACGACCCGAATCGGCAAGTGTAACCGATGCATTGTCAAATCCATTGGAAAAATCATAAATCATCAGGTCTTTGAGCAACTTCTTATTCGGATCTTTTTCACGAACGTACAAGTTGTATCCATTAATTCCCGTATAAAATTCACCTTCAGGGATATCAAATTCAGGGGATTTCTGACGCAACGAGAATATGAGTGTCCAGAGTTTCTGTTGTGCCATAGGAAGCACATTGTTTGAAAAGAAAAATGCCAGCACACAAATGATGGAAATGAAAACGATAAGCCCGCGCATCATTCTGAAAAGTGAAATTCCGGCAGATTTCATAGCCGTAAGTTCAAAATGTTCTCCCAGGTTACCGAAATTCATCAAAGCAGCCAGCAAAATGGCCAAAGGCAGAGCCATAGGCACCGTTTGAAGCGTAGCATACCAAAAGAATTCTGCCAATACATCCCAGCTTACTCCTTTGCCTATGAGCTCAGCCATGTGTTTCCAGGTAAACTGCATGAGCAAAATAAGCATGCAGATAAAGAAAGTCATGAAAAAGTAGGCCAAAAAGGATTTGACGATGTATATGTCTATTTTTTTTATTCCGAGCATGCAACGTTTTTTTTTCAGAAAGCAAAATTACTCAAATTTTGACAGATTCGGATAAGTTTATATGAATTAAATTAACCCATTGGGTTGTCTTTTCTGAACTTTTTCATGAAAAGAACAAGTGTGGTGGTTGTTACTATGACTGACAGCGAATCTGCAACAGGCATCGAAGCCCATACACCATCGAGACCAAAGACCGGAGGCAGAAATATTAAACACGGGATTAGGAATAGCACCTGCCGGGTTAAACTCAGTGTCATTGATATTTTAGCCATACCTATTGACTGAAAAAAATTGGTTATGACTATTTGTGATCCTATCAATGGAAAAACCGCAACAGAAATACGTAAAGCTCTGGCGGCAATATTCTTTAATTCCTCATCCGTAGTAAAAAGACTTGCCAGTGCGTGTGGGAAAAACATTCCTAAAATAAATCCCACGGTAGACACAATGGTGGCAGTAAAGGCTGTTTTCTTTAGCGCCAGAAACATCCTGTCATATTTGCGTGCCCCGTAATTGAATCCGACAATGGGTTGCACTCCCTGATTGAGCCCAATAATAAACATGACAACAAGTGTGGCAATAGCATTTTGAATGCCCAGCGCTCCCATGGCTAAATCTCCACCGTATTCTATCAATGCGCGGTTCATAATTATTATAGTGATACTGGCGGCTATCTGCATGCTGAAGGGCGACACACCAATATTCAGAATTGATTTAACAATCTGTATATCCAGTTTGAAGTACTTTCGATGAAATCGGATGTTCGTTTTCTTATCAAAAAAATGCAACATTACCCAGATCATCCCTACAAAAAAAGCAATATTAGTGGCGTGGGCTGCGCCGGCAATGCCCATTTTGAAAACGAAAATAAAAACCGGCGCAAGTGCAATATTGATGAAAGCACTGATTATCATGGTTATCATGGCTTTTTTCGGATAACCGGATGCCCGCATTATACTATTGAAACCAAACAGAAGTGCAGATAATATCGTACCGGGAACAATAATATGCATAAATTCTTTCGCATATTTCAACGTATTTTCACTTCCGCCGAACATGACCAGAATCGGGTCCATAAAAATCAGCGAAAATGCTATAATTACAGCCGATATAATAAAAGTAAGCGTCAGAGCATTGCCTAGAATTTGTTCAGCCCGGTTCTTATCGCCTTCGCCAAGCCGGATGGAAATGCGTGAAGCAGCTCCGGCACCTACCAGCATGCTGAAAGCCGACAGAAAATTCATAAAAGGGAAAGTAAGTGCAAGTCCGGATATGGCCATCGGTCCTACACCCAAACCAATATACATGCGATCAATGATGTTGTAGAGCGAAGAGAGCATTGTACCCACAATAGCAGGCACAGAGTACATCCAGAGCAATTTGCCCATACGTAATGTACCTAATTTATTTTCGCCCGTTTGCAGTACCTTCGACATGTATTTTAAAAAGATTTATGAATCAAATGTTTTGTGTCATTCCCAACTTTCCAGTTTATAAT
>JAGPGR010000310.1 GCA_018055865.1 Paludibacteraceae bacterium
CTGCTTATCCGGTTTATTTAGCCACTTCGGCGGTATGGGACGAAGAACACCGCCAACGTATTGAGCGGCATAAGCGCGATCGTGGTCCGGAATGGACAAATGTTGAAGAACTGACTGATATTCAGAATGTAGATGTAAGCGGACGCGTGGTTGTAATTGACTGTGTAACACTCTGGGCAACCAATTTTTTTATGGCTAACAATGGCGATGTTGAAGATACACTCGCACAATTAAAGGAGCGATTCATACAATTTACTGCTCAGGAAGCCATCTTCATATTTGTA
Source organism: Paludibacteraceae bacterium (assembly GCA_018055865.1). GTDB lineage: Bacteria > Bacteroidota > Bacteroidia > Bacteroidales > Paludibacteraceae > UPXZ01. Next base: position 285 of record JAGPGR010000310.1, read on the forward strand.
ACCAACGAAATTGGTTTGGGAGGAATTTCCTCCAACGATTTGCAGCGTCGTTTTACCGATCTTATCGGTTGGATGAATCAGTTTATCGCGCGCGCTGCCGACGAAGTTGTGCTTATGGTTTCAGGAATTGCAGTCAAAATAAAACAAATAGGTTAAATTATTAATTGTCAATACATATTATGTCTGTCAGAACATTCAATATTTCATCTCCGGAAAAAAGAATAGTTCCTTATTTACAGGAAAAAGTAGATAATCTGACCAAGCCGAAAGGATCGCTTGGTCGGCTTGAAGAATTAGCCATACAGATTGGAACTATTCAGCAAACACTCAGTCCCTCACTCAAAAATCCTTACCACATTATTTTTGGAGGCGATCATGGTATTGTTGCCGAAGGGGTGAGTTATTCCCCTGCTGAAGTAACCCCTCAAATGGTTTTCAATTTTATGGGTGGTGGTGCAGGCATCAATTTCCTGGCTCGTCAACACAGCTTCAGTATGAAAGTAGTGGACAGTGGTATCAATTACGATTTCGAAGGGTTGGAAGGATTGACCGATCTCAAGGTGCGCAAAGGAACGCGCAACTATATGAACGAAGCAGCAATGACCCGTGAAGAATACGAACTTTGCATCGATCGTGGCGTTCAGGTGGTGGATCAGTGTTTCGAAGAAGGTAGCAACATTATTAGCTTTGGTGAAATGGGAATCGGAAACACTTCCTCGTCATCCATGTGGATGACTTATTTCACCGGCATCGATTTACAACAGTGCGTGGGAGCCGGAAGTGGTTTCGACAGCGAAGGTGTAAAACGTAAATACAGTATTCTTAAACAGGCACTGGATAATTATTCAGGCGACGGGTCAACAATAGATATAATGTGTTATTTTGGTGGTTACGAAATGGTGATGGCTGTCGGAGCTATGTTACGTGCTGCCGAACTGAAAATGGTGATTCTGATTGATGGTTTTATTATGACCAATTGTATTCTGGCTGCTTCAAAACTATATCCGGAAGTACTGGAATACTGTATATTTGGTCATCAGGGAGATGAAGCCGGACACAAACTGGTGCTTGATTATCTGAATGCCAAACCGTTGTTGTTTTTCGATTTACGCCTGGGTGAAGGAACCGGAGCCGTTTGTGCCTACCCACTTGTGGAATCGGCCGTAAGGATGATTAACGAAATGAATACGTTTCAACATGCCAGGGTAACCAAGTATTTCGAATAAAAAACTTTATCAATGAAAATTCTGAACGAATGGCTGGCCGCTGTCACTTTTTTTACCCGAATTCCGGTGTGGAAACTGAAAAACATTCCTGCTGAAAGTTACAAAAGCATGATTTATTTCTGGCCGTTGACCGGATGGTTGACTGTTGGAATTACAATAGTAAGTTGGTGGGTATTTTCACTGATTTTCCCACCTTTAGTGGCTATTATCATGGCATTAGGTGTCCGGGTGATTTTCACCGGCGGTTTTCACGAAGATGGCTTGGGCGATTTTTTTGATGGATTTGGCGGTGGTAGAAACAAAGCGGACATACTGCGAATCATGAAAGATTCTCACGCCGGAAGTTACTCAGTTCTCGGTCTGATTTTTTATTTTTTGTTATTGGTAAGCACACTTTCGTCCCTTCCTGAGAAACTGATTCCATTGGCTCTGGCAGCTGCCGATCCATTTTCTAAATTTATCACCAGCATCATGATGAATATTTTGCCTTATGCCCGACCGGAAAGTGAAAGCAAAAGTAAAACTACCTACGACAAGCTTTCGTGGTGGAAACTAAGCATTGCATTTGTTGCCGGAAGTTTGCCTTTAGTCCTTCTTTTAGAAAAAAACAATTGGTTCGCAGCTATTTTACCCATAATAACCATGTTGTTTATCTTATTTCTTTCGAAGAAAAAGATACAGGGCTACACCGGAGATGTTTGCGGTGCCACTTCTTTACTATGCGAACTTAGTTTTTATATCGGATTACTGATAAAATTATGAAACTAACGCTTATTCGCCACACTTCAGTCGCCTGCGGTCCGAACGTTTGTTACGGACAAACAGATGTAGATGTATCCGATACTTTTGAAACAGAAGCGCAAAAGGTAAGAAAACAATTGAACGATTACTCTTTTGACAAAGTGTTTTCGAGTCCTTCTCAACGTTGTACCAAATTGGCTTCTTATTGTGGATTCGCACATCCTATATTGGACAAGCGACTTATGGAATTGAATTTTGGCGACTGGGAAGGAATTCCGTGGAACGAAATAGCCGACCCAAATATCGATAAATGGTACAAGGACTGGATCAATGTACGCACTACAAATGGTGAATCTTTTTCCGATCAACTGGAACGTGTGAAGAATTTTTTGGAAGAACTCAGGGCAAAACCATACGAACATGTTTTGATTTTTACTCATGCCGGAGTGATCCGCTCGGTGGCCATTCTGCTTGGACTAGTGCAAATTGATCTTGCTTTCACCGATTACAAGGTAGAGTATGGCGAAATAAAACATTTTGAAATTTAATTTTCTATCGAACAAGAATTTATGAAAAACGGATTTATTATTGCAGGTACCAATAGCGGTTGTGGAAAAACCACTATCACCATCGGTTTAATGCGGTATTTCAGTCGAAAAGGCTACAAGGTTGCTCCATTCAAAGTGGGACCTGACTATATTGATCCCGCTTTTCATAGTGTTGCAAGCGGACAACATTCCCATAATCTCGACAGCTACATCCTGCCCAACGAGTCTGTTCAGTTTCTTTTTGATAAATACTCAACCAATAGCGATATTGCCATAGTGGAAGGTGTAATGGGCTTGTACGATGGTCTCGGCTCTGAATCACTTGGAAGTACTGCAGAGCTTGCCCGATTACTTCAACTTCCCGTTATTTTGGTGGTAAATTGCAAATCATTGTATCAGAGTGT
>JAGPGR010000311.1 GCA_018055865.1 Paludibacteraceae bacterium
CGGGAGGCTGGCTCATTGCAGCACGTTACCTGCAGGGCATTGGCGCAGCATTTACCAACACAACCGGGCAGGCTATTCTGGTGGGAAGTTTTCCACCGCAAAACCGTGGCAGTGTGTTGGGAATTTCAGTTTCTTCCGTTTATCTGGGACTTTCATTCGGACCTTTTGTGGGAGGCATTTTGACTCAACAAATCGGTTGGAGGTCTATTTTTATAGTTGCTGCGGTGCTCGGACTCATTTCAACCATTGTTGCATTTCTCTACCTCGACAAGGATGTGCTTACTGAAAAAACCAGACAGAAGATGAACTTCAAAGGAGTACTTTTTTTCATGCTCGGGTTGGTTTGTCTGGTGTTAGGTTCTTCGCTCATTCCTTCATCAGCGGGTTGGCTCATTATGGCGGGAGGCTTACTGTCGGTGGTCATTTTCTGGCTGATAGAAAGTAAGACCGAAATGCCGGTCATAGATACCCGCCTTTACACCAAAAATCGCATGTTTGCCTTTTCCAATCTGGCAGCATTCATCAATTATGGAGCTACGTCGGCTATCGTCTTTTTCCTGAGTCTTTATCTTCAAAAGATTCAAGACCTCACTCCGCAGCAGGCTGGTTTGATTCTGATTGCTCAGCCGGTAATGATGACCTTGTTTTCGCCACTTGTTGGCCGACTATCCGACCGACACCAACCCCGATACTTTGCTACTGCAGGCATGGCTATGTGTTCTGTCGGATTGGCTTCTATGTCCCTTCTCAACGAAGCTACACCACACTGGATCATTGTTTCCATACTCATTTGGGTTGGCCTTGGTTTTGCACTTTTTTCATCACCCAATATGAATATCATCATGAGTTCCGTGAACCGCACTCAATACGGACAAGCATCCGGCTCAGCAGCCTCCATGCGGGTGTTGGGTCAAATTATCGGCATGACTATCGTGACGCTGTTGTTTGCATGGCTCTTCGAAGGTAAAGGGATAGAACAGGTATCAGATACTCTTTTTCTAACGGCAATGAAATGGGGGTTCATCACCTTTGCACTGATAAGTCTGTCAGGTATTTATTTTTCGCTGATCCGGGGAAATGTAAAACGTGTGCAATAAATTTCAAGTATCCGATTAATAATTGTTAGTATGCTCCATTGTAAATTTTTAATTTGTAAATCAAAGAAATCATGATTACCTTAATCATCATAGCTCTCACAGCTGCTATCTCCTACGTGGCATTCAACAATATTGCCCTTATGAACAAATACATATTCAACCCGAACGAAGTGAAACACGGAGGATGGTATCGATTTGTAACTTACGGAATATTACATGCCGACTTCACCCATTTGATTTTCAACATGCTTACACTTTACATTTTCGGAGCTTATATCGAAAAGTTTTTCAAAGCAATGTTGGGTGTTCAGCAAGGTAGCTTTTGGTACATCGTATTATATGTCAGCGCTTTAGTCGTTTCCATTTTGCCGACTTACTTCCAAGAGAGAGCAAATAATTATTACAGAGGGCTGGGAGCATCCGGTGCAGTTTCGGCAGTGGTTTTTGCCTATATTCTGATCAATCCGATGAGTTTTATGGGCATCATGTTTATCCCTGTCATGCTTCCGGCTTTTCTGTTCGGAATTATATTTGTGATTTTATCCATCTATCTTCAAAAAAGACATCCCGGCGGGATTAACCATTCGGCACATATAGCCGGAGGAATTTTCGGCATGGTTTTCATCATCATTCTTTTTGCCCTGCTCACGGATATTAACATTATCAGGCATTTCGCTGACCAAATCCGGATTTCATCCATCAACGATTTGATTCACATCGGGTATTAAAAATATCCAAGTTCCTAATACCAATAAAACGATTAAATCCATTGATTTATTTGATTTTATGTATAAAAAAATGAATCATAAAAATTCGGCACATATTTTGTCTTAATTTATACAATTAGTTCAAAAACACATTTTAGTAGTTATATAAAAAAAAAGAAAAGCCATGAAAAACTTATTACTTAAATCGACACTTGCAGTAACAATTTTGCTTGCTGCTTTTTCATTCACAGGTTGTGGAACCTATTACGGGGCAACCGACGATAGGGATTATTATGACGACTATGCATACAATAGCCCAACCTGGGGACCCTCATACTATGCAGGAGCACGTTATTATTACTTTCCCGACATAGAAGCTTATTACGATTTAGCAAGCCGTGATTTTATCTTTCTGAACAACGGACAATGGATTTTTGTACAAAATCTCTCACCTTTCTATTCCAATTTTGATTTGCACAGCAGTTTCATCATTATTATCAACCGGGGAGTGTATCAGCCATGGATGCATCATCATTATTACAATTCTCACTACCCCAGATACTACTACATTGATTACTACGACTACAGCAACATTCCATATGTGAGAGGATTCAACGAGAATCAGAAAAGCGCAGTCTACTGGCCTGAAAATCAAAAAGAAAGGGCAAGAGCCTGGGATGATCGTAACATTCGAAACAACCGGCGTTTTTCCTATTCCGAAGCCGACAGACGTGTACAGCAGGAAACAACCCGACAAATGAGCACCCAGCGCACTTCAAGGACTGACATCAACCGAAGCAATACGGCTGACCGGACAACAACTACCGACACAGACCGAACAAGAACAACTGATGTGGACCGTACAAGAACGACTGACGTGGACAGAACCAGAACCGATACCCGAACAAATACTGACCAAACCAGAACTACAACCCGGGCTACTACCGATCAGACCAGAAGCACAACCCGCACAGATGCTTCGTCGCCAACACGCAGCAGCAACACAACGACAAGGTCTGACCAAAGCACAGCGTCTCCGAGAACTGACACCGGAACCAATCCGCGCTCACAAAGCACGTCGACCAGAAGATCTACCGATACCAATTACTACGGCGAACCCATAGGACGTCCGGTGAAAGTAGAACGTCAGATGCGAAGCGCAGAAACTACAACCAGAACCAGAAGTACGAGCACAAGCACTGAAACTGACACAAATGCTGCAAGAAGCAGTACTACACGCTCCGGCCGATAATACACGTTCGGCCACAATATAAAACGGATAGGCGGAATCTACGGATTTCGCCTTTTTTCTATATTATTAACAAGCTAAAATAATCAGAATTTCCATAGCGGAATAATTAACGAAAAGACATACGG
>JAGPGR010000312.1 GCA_018055865.1 Paludibacteraceae bacterium
CATGGGCAAAGGGAAACTGATTGACGAGATTTTCGGAGCAAAATGCGAAGGAAATTACATTCAGCCCACCTTCATCACTGATTATCCACGCGAAATGAGCCCGCTCTGTAAACTTCACCGCACCAACTCCGAACTCACCGAACGCTTTGAGCTGATGGTGAACGGCAAAGAACTGGCCAATGCCTACTCCGAGCTGAACGATCCTATCGATCAGTTAGGCCGTTTTCAGGAACAACTGAAACTTTCAGAAAAAGGCGATGACGAAGCAATGTTTATCGACATGGATTTCGTGCGCTCGCTGGAGTATGGCATGCCACCTACATCCGGAATGGGCATAGGGATGGACAGGCTCGTCATGCTACTCACGGGACAGGAAGCCATTCAGGAAGTACTTTTCTTCCCTCAGATGAAACCCGAAAAAACCGCTGTGAAAGACCCGGTCGACAAATTCACAGCGCTGGGAATACCTGAAGACTGGGCACCTATTGTACAGAAAGCCGGAATCCTGAAAGTGAAAGATTTGGCAGGTCTTAATCCCAACAAATTTCATCAGGATATCTGTGGAATTAACAAAAAAAACAAACTCGAGTTAAAGAACCCGTCCAAAGAAGAAGTACAGGAATGGATAAGTACGGCCGAAAAGCTGGGTTGATTTTTTCAATCAAAGACTTGATTTTTCGAAAAACAAAGCGGTTGGATTAGTTGTTAAATTGATACAGTTTTTTTCGGATAATCAACTGACCTGATCCAAAAAAATATTGATGGAATTACGTTGTCTTTTGATGTTTAATAATTTCCACCATTCATAACCAAGAAACAATAAAATCTTAAATTACACAGATGATAGCAGAAAGCATTGAGTGGGGCAATTCGAACATTTCTTTTTCGGAAGTACTGACAGATACACCCGGCAGAAAAACGTCAGATAAAGTAAGAATTGCCATTATGGGCGGCGGAAGCTGGGCAACTGCTCTGGCCAAAATAGCCCTTACAAACGTGAAATACATCAACTGGTATATGCGTCGTCAGGAACAGATAGATGAATTTATCCGTCTGGGCAAGAATCCTTCGTATCTTACCGGTGTTAAGTTTGATACCGACCGGATTACCTTTACCAATGATATAAACAAAGTGGTGAAAATGTCGGATATCCTTATATTTGCCACTCCATCTCCTTTTCTGAAACAACACCTGAAAAAGCTGAAACGTAAAATTGACAACAAGATAGTGGTTTCGGCCATCAAGGGGATTGTTCCGGATGAGAATATGCTGATTTCGGATTATTTTATTGAAACGTACAAAGTTCCCCCCGAGAATATGCTCATCATAGGCGGACCCTGTCATGCCGAAGAAGTAGCCCTCGAAAGGCTTTCGTACCTTACTATTGCCTGCAAATCGCGCGAGAAGGCACGCTATGTGGCCGATAAACTAATGAATCCCTACATCCACACCCGCATAAGCGACGATGTATATGGATTGGAATACACCTCGGTGATGAAAAATATCTACGCCATAGCATCGGGTATTTGCGGAGGTTTGAAATATGGCGACAACTTTCAGGCAGTGCTCATATCCAACGCCGTGCAGGAAATGAACCGATTCTGCAACGCCACCAATCCCCAGCACCGCGACATTAGCGAATCAGCTTTTCTGGGTGACCTGCTCGTGACCGCCTATTCCAAATTCAGCCGAAACCGCTTGTTCGGTTCCATGATAGGGAAAGGATATTCGGTAAAAACAGCCCAACTGGAGATGGAAATGATAGCTGAAGGGTATTATGCCACCAAAACCATTCACGAACTGAATGAAAAATATCAGGTCAATATTCCCATTGTGGAAGCCATTTACAACATACTTTACGAGAAGAGTTCACCTATGCTCGTGATAAAAGAACTGACTGAGAAATTACAATAAGGCCCCCTATATCCACAGAAGGGGGACTAACTGCTCTTTTATTTAACAGATAATCATTATACCTGCACTCCAAAATCCCCCCTTCAGGGGGTTAGGGGGCAATAAAATTATAAATATGGAACACATCAAACTATCTATCGACAAAGCATTTGGATTTGTTTCTGCAGAAAAAGTGGCCGGCTACAAAACCGGTGTAAAAGCTGCCAACGAATCATTGCACTACGGTACCGGTAAAGGTAACGACTTTTTGGGATGGCTCAATCTGCCCTCCTCCATTGACGAAGCTCACCTGAGCGATATCGAAAACACGGCCAAAATCCTTCGTGATAATTGCGAAGTGGTGGTTGTAATCGGAATAGGCGGAAGCTACCTGGGAGCCAAAGCCGTGATAGACGCACTCAGCAACAGTTTTGACTGGCTGCAGACCGACCGCAAAGCACCCGTGGTAGTGTATGCCGGACAAAACATAGGCGAAGATTACCTGTACGAACTACAGGAACTGCTGAAAAACAAACGCTTCGGCATTATTTCCATTTCCAAATCGGGAACAACTACCGAACCGGCTCTGGCTTTCAGACTGCTGAAAACACAGCTGGAAGAACAGCAAGGCAAAGAAACTGCCAAAAAACTGATCGTATGCGTAACCGATAAAGCCAAAGGGGCACTCCGTACACTGGCCGACAATGAAGGGCTGAAATCGTTTGTGCTGGAAGACAGCGTGGGCGGACGCTACTCAGTGCTCACCCCGGTGGGACTGCTGCCGATTGCTGTAGCCGGACTGGATATCCGTCAGCTGGTACAGGGAGCACGCGAAATGGAGAAAATTTGCGGTTTGGGTACCTCGTTCGAAGATAATCCGGCTGCTCAGTATGCTGCTGTGCGCAATGAATTGTATCAAAACGGGAAAAAAATCGAAATTCTGGTTAATTTCAATCCGAAACTGCACTACGTGTCCGAATGGTGGAAGCAACTCTACGGCGAAAGCGAAGGCAAGGAAAACTTAGGAATTTTTCCGGCATCAGTGGATTTCACTACCGACCTGCACTCCATGGGACAGTGGATTCAGGAAGGCGAACGCACCATTTTTGAGACTGTAATTTCGGTCCGTGAACCCAATCACACCAAGATTTTCCCGCACTCGGAAGAAAACCTGGACGGACTGAACTTCCTGGCCGGCAAACGGGTGGACGAAGTGAACAAAATGGCCGAACTCGGCACCATGATAGCCCACATTGACGGCGG
>JAGPGR010000313.1 GCA_018055865.1 Paludibacteraceae bacterium
GCTTCATAATCTGAGCAAGCCCGGTACGAAGCGATTTCCCAACCATTGCGCAACCTGCAAACTCGTTCATGTTTTCACGAGTACGCACAAAAGCTGCGTCGTTTTTGATTTGGTCACCAGTTGCACCACCTTTCAGCCCTGCAAAATTACCATTCAAACCCTTGATTTTAAAGTGGCGGATTTGTCCGATTGTACCACCGTAATTTACATGCCCTAATTGACGTGCCATAATTTACCTCCTTTTTTATTATTTGACATTAATTTTCTATTTTCCATTATGAAATTTTTATCTCAAATTTACACATAATTAAATATGCATAACAATTCGCAAATAAATGTAAAACAATGAATTTCAGTATAAACGAAACAGCTTTAGTGAGAAATCAGCTTTTTTTGTCTTATGTTAATGATGGAGATAGTTTAATTGTTGAAAATTTGAGCGGAAAAGGCAAAGAAGAAATCAGGTTCCTGGGCATAGATGCCCCGGAAAGCAAACAATGTCGGAAATTAATTCAGGACGAAAGGGAAACACACCTGCCAGCTCAACTTTTGTTGGTGCTTGGTCGGTTATCACTCAATTTTCTGATTGAGCTCATACCACCAGGCACAAAGTTGACCGTCAAAACCGAAAGCAAGGATCCGTTAGATATTTATGGCAGAATATTGGCCTATGTCTATTTACCTGATGGAAGATGTGTAAATGACATACTCGTTTCAGAAGGCTACGCGAAGCCCTATAGCCGTTATTATTGTAGTGAACTTACAAACTATCAGATATTAAATATGAAGGCTAAAAACGAAAGAAAAGGATTGTATGGAATTGTGGATAATTTCTAGTAGTAATGTACTTGAAATCATTATTGTTATTACTTTTATATATGTTATTTAGTTGTTTCTCTATTCAGAAAAATGTATATAAAAATGTATAGATGCAAAATCAGCCACTCACATTTTACTGTAAGTGGCTGATTTTTAAGTCGGGGTAGCGGGATTCGAACCCACGACCCCCTGCTCCCAAAGCAGGTGCGCTAACCGGACTGCGCTACACCCCGTGCATATCATTTCTGAATTGCGAGTGCAAAGGTAAGATGTTTTTCTGAAAATACAAACATTTTGTTGTATTTTTGTAAAATAAAAAACTGGTTTTTTGTTGCTGATGGTATCAAAAAACTGATATTCTGAATTTTAAAATATGGCAGGAATTTACATACATATCCCATTTTGCAAACAACGTTGCACTTATTGCGACTTTTATACCCAGGTTGCACCTCAAAAAATACCGGAAATAGTAACATCTATCGTTTCGGAGCTCCATTTGCGCAAAGATTATTTGAAAAATCAACAGGTAGATACTATATATTTTGGAGGTGGCACGCCAAGTCTTCTAAATTATTTACAATTTAAATCAATTTTCAATGCTATTTTCGATACTTATAATGTAGACAAGGATGCAGAGATTACTTTTGAAGCAAATCCTGATGATTTAAGTCCGGCTTTTTTGAACGATGTGATGAAGCTACCTTTTAACCGGATCAGCATTGGTATTCAATCCTTCGACGATGAATTTCTCAAAAAAATAAACCGGCGACATAGTGGTCTACAGGCTATAAAAGCAGTGCAGGAGTGTAAACGGCATGGCATAAATAACATAAGTGTTGATCTTATTTACGGACTGCCTGGTCAGACGATGGAGAGCTGGAGCAAGGAGCTTGAGACAGCTTATGGTCTGGATGTACAACATATTTCGGTCTATGGATTGACCTACGAACAAGGTACTCGCCTGTGGAAACAGCGAGAAATGGGTATGGTACAAGTGGTTGATGAGGACGTAATGATTGAAATGTACGATCTTATGCTTCAGAAAATGAACGAAAAAGGTTTTGAAGCTTATGAAATATCGAACTTTGCATTACCCGGCTATCGATCCCGTCATAACAGCGCCTACTGGAAAATGAATCCTTACCTTGGGGTTGGACCTTCGGCACATTCTTTCGACGGAAACTCGAGACAATGGAATATTGCTTCGAATACTAAATACATTAATGCAATAAAAAATGGGGTGGTTCCTTTTGAAAAAGAGGTGCTTAGCGTGAATGATCGATACAATGATTATGTAATGGTGTCGCTCAGAACTGCAGATGGCATAGATATTGATTTCATCGAAAAGCAGTTTGGAACTGAGTTTTCGGACTATTGTATCATAAATTCAACTCCATTTATAAATTCGGATAAAATGATTCAATCTCAAAAGATACTGAAACTTTCAAAAGAAGGAATTCAGATTTCGAATTTAATAATAAGTGAATTAATGAAAGTATAAATGTTTTTTCTTTGCCATTTCCGATTTTTCGAATGGTGCTGATTCTACTCAAAAAAAAATAGTACTTTTGTGTTTAAAATTAAGTTAGTTCATTATGGGTAAATTGACTCAGGAAAGTAATTTTCGTAAAAAATTTTCACGTTGGTTTTGGGGATTGTTCGGTGTTGGTATACTGTCAATAGTACTTATTTTTGTATTTATCTGGATAGGCTGGATTGGCTATCTTCCTCCAATCGATGAGCTTCAAAATCCGATTAATAAATATGCTACTGAAATATACACTTCTGATTTACAGGTGTTAGGTCAGTTTTCGAAGAGTAAAAATAACAGGGTAAAAACTGAATACAATCAAATTTCCGAAAATGTAATCAACGCTTTGGTGGCTACCGAAGATGTCCGTTTTTACGATCATTCGGGGATAGATGGCATTGCATTGGCGCGTGCAGCTGTTTTCAGAGGCATTTTCCAGATAAAAAGTTCGGGAGGTGGAAGTACTTTAACACAGCAATTGGCCAAACAGCTTTATTCTCCCGAAGCAGGAAACATCATCGAACGTGCTTTTCAGAAACCAATTGAATGGGTTATATCCGTGAAGCTTGAAAGGCTTTATTCAAAAGAGGAAATTATTACATTGTATCTCAATCAGTTTGACTTTTTGAACAATGCAGTAGGGATAAAGTCAGCTTCACAGATTTATTTCAGCAAAAGTCCTTCCAAATTAAAAATTGAAGAGGCTGCCACACTTGTAGGTATGTTAAAGAACTCATCGCTCTACAACCCTGTACGTTTCAACGAACGGACCAAAAACCGTAGGAATGTAGTGCTCAACCA
>JAGPGR010000314.1 GCA_018055865.1 Paludibacteraceae bacterium
CATTGAGGGCGATGAGTTAGCGCAGGAAGTATTTGAATATACAGGAAAAATTCTGGGCGATGCATTTGCTGATTTTGTGTCATTCAGTGCCCCTGAAGCTATTGTGCTTTTTGGAGGACTTGCCAAAGCGGGTGATTTAATTTTGAAACCGGTAATAGAAAATATGGAGAAAAACCTGCTGAGTATATGGAAAGGTAAAGTGAAAATTCTGTTCTCGACTCTGAGGGATGCTGATGCGGCAGTATTGGGTGCAAGTGCATTGGCTTGGGAATTGTAACAGATATTGAATATCAAATGCAGGAAAGCTGATTCAACCAACGAATCAGCTTTCTTTTTATCTGTTAAACAAAAATGCCGCCGAACTGCAAAGTCCGATTATACGGCGTTTTGTTGACTTGGTTTCCAACCGGATAAATACCCTGAACAGTCAGTGTTATTTTTTGGAGTAAGTGCATAATCAACACTTACAATGGGAGAATAAATTAAAGCCGTATTCTTGACAAGATACGCTTCAGACAGGATGTTTTGTGTTTGAAATTCGATATGAAGATTTATTACCGAACCCATACCGGCAAAAACTGATTTTTAGACTATAAACGAAAAATCCCTGACAGTTGTTGCTGTCAGGGATTTAATTTCATCTGAAGTGCGCAGAATGAGACTCGAACTCACACGCCGTAACCGGCACTACCCCCTCAAAGTAGCGTGTATACCAATTTCACCACCTGCGCATTAAAGAAAGTTAGAAGTTAGAAGTTTGCAAACTGCTGACTACATACTTCAAACAAAGAAAAAGTGCCCAAAACAGGACTCGAACCTGCACAGCCTTGCGGCCACTAGTCCCTGAAACTAGCGTGTCTACCAATTTCACCATTTGGGCAAATTCAGGGAGAAAAAAATGAACGAAACTCGTTCGTTTCGTCTTATTTTTTCTTTTTTGAGAGAAAAACGGGAATTATTGATGCAAAATCGGGATAAACTTCTCGTACCGTTTTGAATGTTTGTCTCATTTCTCAAACTGAGCGAAAAACGGGACTCGAACCCGCGACCCCGACCTTGGCAAGGTCGTGCTCTACCAACTGAGCTATTTTCGCAATTTTCTAAGAGCATTGCAGTAATCACGGTCACACCCGAAATATCTTTTTTGCAATTGAGGTGCAAATGTAGACATTTTTTTCACTTTGTGCAAACAATTTTGACAAAAATATTAAAAAATACTGATGCTCAAAGTTTTTTCAATTCTTCAAGCAAAAAGTTTTTTTTCTTTACTCCTATGTATCGCGCTACTTCTTTACCATCTTTCAGGGCTACCAGCGTAGGAATGCTGCGAATGGCGTATTTCTGAGCTAAAACCTTATTTTTGTCAACATCCACTTTGGCTACTTTGAAACTGCCGTCGCTGCTTTCTGCTAAGTCGTTCAGCACGGGCAACATCATTTTACATGGTGCACACCACTCTGCCCAAAAATCCACCAGCACTAGTTTTCCTTTCACCTGATGATTGAAATTTTGATCTGTAAGTTGAAGAATACTTTCGTGTGCATCCACTTTTGGGAGATTTTTAAATTTGAATCTGAAATAAACTACCAGCGCTGCCAAAAGAAGAATTACAGCGGTTACAATTATTAATACTGTTGTCATAGCTGTTATTTTTTGAATTCGTTGTACGGATTATGTTTATGTTCGCGGTCTTTTACAATCAGGGTAGTCGTAGGTGCTTTGGATTTCATATTGAAAATGATATCATGCCCCATACACAACCCAAATGATATATTCAGCTCGGTATTGTTCTCCGAAAGGAAATCAGCCTGACCGGCCGGATTACAGGATGTTCCGCGAGCTGTTTCGTCGTCGAGCATTTCTGATGCATGAATTTTGCCGTATTTGCAATCAACGGTGTGCACCTCAAATTTCTCTTCTAGCCGACACTTCAGTTCCATAGCTTCGCGGGTCATGCCTACGCAGTGCGCTATTCCGATACGTTTTATGCCTGTATTTTCGGCATATTTCATCAGTTCGGCTACGCGGTTCTGACCCATCAGCAACGAGTCTTCAGCAGCCCGCATCAATTTTAGGTCGTCTTTGGTATACAAATTTTTCATTTGAAATGTCTGTCAAAAATCTCTCTCATTCTCAAAATTCTTTTGAAATAGACATAGCAGCAATGGTTCCGTCGGCCACAGCTGTGGTTATCTGGCGGTATTTTTTACTGATAATATCTCCTGCTGCATACACATCGGGCAAATTGGTTTTCATATCTTCATCCACCAGGATGTAGCCCCAGTCGTTGAGAGCCGGCAGTGTATTGCCCAGAACCGATGTATTGGCTTTAAATCCGATAAAAACGAATACACCATCTGCTTCAAGTTCTGTGAGTTCTTTTGTTTTCAGATTTTCGACGGTAGTAATCATTTTGTCGCCTCGTTTTTCGAATTTACGTGGTTCATATTCATACATTACGTTGATTTTTTCGTTTGCCTGCAGATTTTCTATCGCTGTCTGATTAGCCGTAAGTTTGTCAAATTGATGAACCATGGTCACTTTTCGGGCAAACTTGGTGATAAACTGTGCTTCTTCTACAGCCGAATTACCGCCTCCGATAACCGTAACGTCCTTATCTACAAAATATTTGGCATCGCAGGTAGCGCAATATGAAATTCCTTTTCCTTTCAGTTCATTTTCTCCGGGTGCATTCATCGTATTGGGAGAAGTGCCGGTAGCGATAATGATTTTCTTAGCCCGGATAGTTTCCGTTTCGTCAATCACGATTTCTTTTTTAGCCAGATCAACCGAAGTCACATCCACTGCCACTTTGAAATCGATGCCGGTTTGTTTGGCCTGTTCGCTCATGTAGTGAGCCAGCATAAATCCCGGCTGAGGCTCCACGTAGCCCGGATAGTTGGATACCTGATGCGTAATGCCCATGTATCCACCCGGCAATGCAGGGTCAATCAGTACGGTTTTGAGCTTGGCCTGACCGAGATACATACCGGCTGTCAGGCCCGCAGGCCCGCCGCCCAGAATAGCCACATCATATTCCGAAACCGTTTGTTTCTGATGTGATTTGATTTCATCCACTTCCTCAGGACTAATCATTTTGTTCAGACGTTCCTGTATTTCCGACTTTTTGATGCCG
>JAGPGR010000315.1 GCA_018055865.1 Paludibacteraceae bacterium
ATTATCGCGTTACAAACCGTGGTGGCAAAGGGGTAAAAACCATTAATACAACGGAAAAAACCGGAAAACTCGTATCGATTAAAGGCGTCACAGACGATAATGATCTGATGATAATCAACAAATCGGGTATTACAATCCGAATAAGCATTGCAAACCTGAGAGTGATGGGACGAGCTACTCAGGGTGTACGCATCATCAATCTCGAAAAGCGAAACGACCGGATAGCTTCAGTGTGTAAGGTTAATAAAATGGAAGAAGAAGTTCTGCCTGAAGAAGGTATAGAAGTAATTCCAAGTCCGGAATCAGGAGATACACCTGAAGAAAAAAAATGAGAATTAATTAATAAATATAGTATAAAAAAAAGATTTAACTAACGAATGTCATTTAACAAATAAAACTATTTAACGAAAATGAAAAAACTATTTTTATCAATCAGTTTAATGATTGGCGTTTCAGTCGCTCTGTTTGCTCAAAAAGCAAATGTAACTCAGGCTGGAAGTTTAACCTTACAGGAAAAACCTGATTTTAATGCTGCCCGCGAGGCTATCAAACCAGCCTTCAATGACGAGAAAACCAAAAACGACCCAAAAACTTACTTCACAGCAGGTATGATCGGTTATACCGAAAATGACGCACTTGGCAAACTTATGTTGCTGGGAAAAGAAGTGGATGCGGTAAAAAAAGGAAAAGCCATTATGGAATCCTACAATTATTTCCTGAAAGCATATCAACTGGACCAAATGCCAAACGCAAAAGGAAAAGTTAAACCAAAATATGCCAAGAAAATAAAGGATTACATTAAAGAGTATTACACCGTTCAATTCAATCTGATTGGATACGGAGCAAATTTATTCGACAAAAAGGACTACAAAAACGCTTTTGAAGTATTCAGCACATATCTGGATATCCCAAAATTGCCTATGATGAACAATGAACTATCGATGACCGACTCCACGTATCGGATGATCAAATACTTCTCGGCTCTTGCTGCTACCAATATGCAGGATCATACCAAAGCGATAGAAATTTATAAAGACATGACTGACGACAATTACGAAACTAAAAATGTATATCAGCTGTTGGCCGACGAATACCGGACCATAAACGACACGGTGAATTATCTGGCAACACTGGAACAGGGTTTCCAACTTTTCAACGACGATCCATGGTTTCTGCAAAACATTATCAATCACTATATCTATGCCGACAAAATAGAAGAAGCTTCCAAGTACCTGGATGCAGCCATAGCTCAGGCTCCAACCATAGCTGAATATTACTACGTAAAAGGCAATGTGGACGAAAGACTGGGTGACATGGACGCTGCACGCAAGGCTTTCGAAAAAGCGCTGGAACTTCAGCCAAAAATGGCCAATGCGTATGCAGGAATAGGACGTATTATTTTCAATCAGGCAGTAGAACTCTTAAGAGCTGCCGATTCTATCAGAGACAACAAAGTTTACAATGCCGAGGTTGCAAAAGCCAACGTAATCTTCAAGCAAGCAATGCCTTACATGGAAAAAGCCGTAGAGCTGGATCCTAAAGACACCGACTTCAAACAGGCATTGAAGATGCTTTATTATCGTCTGGGCGACAACGATAACTACGAAAAAATATCCAAAGAACTGGGCGAATAATCGGGACATATAACTTTCATTCACCACCAGGCAAGAGGCTGTTTCGTAATGATTCAGCCTCTTTCTTTACAGTACAAATTCAACCCCGCACGCTCCGAATAAGCCGCGAAATACACACAAAATTGTATGTATTCGGACTGGATTCAGTTTATTGGGACACCATAAGCGAGTCAATCTATTCGGAGCTGAAATTCATCAGTTCATCATTGGATTATGAACCAAAA
Organism: Paludibacteraceae bacterium; assembly: GCA_018055865.1. Taxonomy (GTDB): domain Bacteria; phylum Bacteroidota; class Bacteroidia; order Bacteroidales; family Paludibacteraceae; genus UPXZ01. The sequence goes on from JAGPGR010000315.1 coordinate 1,859, forward strand.
AAAACCGACGATTACCGCCGGTTTTTATCTTATCAATACAATCTTATTTTTTATTTCACTATAAAATTTTTCACTTCCCATGTACCTGCTTTGGAGTCAGTTGATTTATACACCAGAGCTATCTTAATTTTCTTTCCGGCATAAGCATTCAAACTCAAGTCTCCAGAATTGTAGAAATCCCACGTGGAAGCATTCGTAAAATTGGTAGGAACCTGTGTCCAGGTAGCTGTTGCGGGCAAACCGGATACATAATTCTCCGACACCCAAACGCTAGCTTCGTTGGCAGGCACGCCGCCATAACGGAACACATGATCGAAAGCCAACGCTACACTGGTTTTGGAAGTCAAATCTATTTGAGGTGAGATTAACCAATCCTCGTTGGCTCTGTTCTGACTGCTGACATACCCGGTCATGTAAGCACATTTATATGCAGCATTGTATGTCCATATTTCACCGCCAAGTACATTTTGTGTAGTAAATTGTCCTAAATTGGATGCAAATGTTTCGTAGTAAATGGCTGTAGAAGGATCAAAAGGTTTATTTCCTCCCGAAGTTCCATTTTCCAACACGTAATAAGATGTATTCTTCAGACCGGCTATGCCGAAATAAGCGGTAAGATCGCCGTAAAGTGACACCTTTTCCCCATACAACGATTTATTATCTTTCAGATTTAGACCGTTTCGCACTACTCCTGCAGGTAACTGAACAGCCATTGCCTGACTCAGATAAAGGCTTCCGGAATCGGCAACCAGTATATTGGTGGCCTGCGTACAGGTATCGCCATTGAAATAGAACGAATTACCCTTTCCTGCCACATACCACACGTAACCCACAATTGTGCCCTTGAGCCAGGCAGCCGTATTGTTTTGATTATAAGTGCCGCCAAGCACCGTATAAGGTGAGGCAACAGTTCCCAGGCCATAATTTACTGTTACGATGACAGCTTCGCCGGACGACACTAAAAAGTTTTTAATTTCCCAGCTTCCGGCTTTCGTATCTGTCGAAAGATATTTAAAAGCGATGTGGATTTTTTTGCCGGCATAAGCGGTTAAGCTTATTTGCCCTGAATTATCAAATTCCCAGGCTCCCGGATCTCTGAACGGATTGGTTTTCACTTGCGTCCAGGTGGCAGATGAGGGTAATCCTGAGGCATAATTATCCGAAATCCACACTGTAGCTTCGTTAGCCAGGTCAGCAAAATAACGGGCTACGTGCTCAAACGAAAAATGTGCCGTAGTTACTTCAGTTAAGTCTATCTCAGGAGATATTAACC
>JAGPGR010000316.1 GCA_018055865.1 Paludibacteraceae bacterium
TCGGTCAGCTGATTGTCGTCTATTTTGCCAATCATAAAATACCGGGACATGGGGTGCGCAAAATACAGTCCGCTCACGGAAGCATTGGGATACATGGCACCGTTTTCGGTGAGTGAAACGCCTGTATCGGCATAATGCAACAGCTTGTCCAGCTCGAAAATAATAGACTGATCGGGCAATGAAGGATAGCCTACCGCCGGTCGGATGCCTTTGTACTGCGTTTTTAGCATTTCTTCTGTCGATAGATTTTCATCGGCAGCATACCCCCAAAATTCTTTCCGCACTTTCCAGTGCAACCACTCGGCGGTGGCTTCTGCCAGTCGGTCGGATAGTGTTTTTACCAGAATGGACTTATACACATCATCTTCTGCTTCAAATTGTTGAGCCATCGCTTCTGTACCTGCTACTGTATTGGCAAATGCACCCAGGTAATCGTTTTCTTCGGCCAAAAAATCGGCCAGAGAATAGCAGAATCCATCGGCCGAAGGCTTTTGCTGGCGAAGTACAGGTATGTTGACCGTTCCGTTTTCAGTCTCCACCACTATATTTTCATCCCGCGAATGAGCCGGATAAATGGCATAAACGGCATTGAGCTTCAATAAATGATTGTCCAGAATATCCCGAAGCATTTCCTGTGTATCTCTGAAAAGTTTCAGTGCTTCTTCGGCTTTCGGACGGTCTTTCTCGTCAAATCCGTGAAGCCAGCCTGCGCGGCACGACGGACAATCGTGAACTTTCTCTATGCCTTCGTAACGGCCCGAAAGACGCCAAGCCAGGAAGTAAAACCGCCAGTCGATAAACTCAGTGATTTCCCTGAGCGGAATGTCTTTTATATAATAAGTCCCAGTTTGATTGGGCTTGAAAGGTACGTAAGTCATAATATACGGGTTGACCCCTTACCCCGTTCGGCTGATCGTTCGACTGAGCTCAAACCGAAGTCTCAGGTCAAAGCCTGAAAGGGAATAATAAAGGAGTTTATTCGGTTTTTTGTATTTAAATGAGTGAACGGTAATAAAAATCACTTATCATCTCTAACAAAGAATTGCGTAATTTGTTCCCGAACCTGCGCCTGCATCAGTTATATTCATCTTCATTCGTGTAATTCGTAATAATTCGCGTAATTCGAAAAATATCAGAACCAGTCTTTACGCTTGAAATACCAAACCATAAATCCCGCCACTGCTATCATTACAGCCCACATGGCGAAGTAGCCATAGTGCCAGCGTATTTCGGGGAAATAGTCGAAATTGGTACCGTAAACACCGACAATAAATGTGAGCGGAATGAAAATTACGGAAATAATGGTCAGCAGTTTTATGATGTCGTTAAGTCGGGTAGTAGCCGTTGTGTGGTAGATATTGAGCAGGTCGTAGAGCATTTCGCGGTAGCTGTCGGCCAGTTCGTTAGCCTCGTTGATGTTGTCCTGCAGTTCTTTGTAGTTTACGCGGTTTGTTTTGTGAATAAATTCGGTTTCCATTTTGGCCAGGGTAAGTATCATTTCGCGGGCCGGTTTGATGTTGCGGCGCAGGTAGTTGAGTTCCTGTTTATACGTGTTTATGATTCCCGGCATTTGTTTGTTGAAAGTGTCTGTCATGCGGTCTTCCAGACTTTCTATCCGTTCGCCGAGCAGGCTCACTATGTATATATAATTATCAATCACCACATCCAGCAAGGCAAAGGTGAGGTAATCGGACCCACCGGTTCGGATTTTTGTTTTGTGTTTGCGTATGCGTTCCCGAATGGGATTGAACACATCGCCGCCGCCTTCCTGAAATGAAATGACGAAATTATCCATGATGAGCAGGCTCAGATTTTCCACCGCAAGCTTGTTTTTTTCGTTGATTTGAAGCATTTTAAGGGTTACGAACAATCCATGATCAAATTCCTGAACCTTGGAGCGGATCATTGGATTCATGATGTCGGACATAATATTGCTGTCAATCTCAAACAGAGCTCTCAGTTTCTCCATCATCGGTACGTTGTCCAGTCCGTTCACATTGAGCCACGTGGTGGTATGCGATTTTTTGAAAGTTTCCAGTTCCTCTACTTCATTTATTTCCATTTCTTTCACATTGGTGGTGTTGAAGTCGATTACAAACATGGTTGCTTCATCGATTTTCTTCTGCCCCCTGAAAACCATTTCGTAGGGCGACAGACCGATATCTTCTTTTCTTCTGGGAATGTTTCTTGGCATAAGTCTCAGTGATTGTGATGTTTATCCTCTGCTTCTTTCAAGCAGAATCATCATCATTAAGCCCGGTATGATCCTGTTCTCTTCGCCGCTGTCAAATTCAGCCAGTTTGTGTACCGTAAATCGTCGGCCGAAAAACGATTTTTCTTTCTGCAAACGGGCAATCTGAGTACCGTCAGGGCGGGTTACCAGGTAGGATGGATTAAAAAAGTATCCGCTGAACAAGCCAATAACAGGAAGATCTCCGAAAATTCCGTCAAAAACTTTTACCATCGCGTTTTCCTCGTTCACAGCAAAGTCCGGTTGACCTTTTTCATCGTATATCTGATACGAAGCCTTCCACAGCGACTTAAAACCTTGCCTCACAATTCTTCCGATTTCATTATCCTGAGCATCCAGAAAGCGGTAAGTTGCCGAAAAATCGAGCCAGCTATCAGCTTTAATTCTAAAACTGAGTTTCGATCTACTTTCATCACTGAAAACACTGACTTCCTCTTTAAGCTTGAATAGTTTTTGGCGGACAAAAGCCTGTTCTCTTCCTTCGGCATCATGCACGCGAAAATCGTTTGTGATCGTGCTTATCTTGAATGTAATTTGAAGTGGAAATTGCATTGTTAGTCAGTGATTTTAGGAGTTTTATGATATAAAATGCCATTTTTATAAAAACGAATGGCTGAAATCAATAGCGGAGTGCCCATTACAATGTAAAACGGCGCCATATATTCCGTTGGCACAATGCCTATTTTTCGCAAAGTCACGCCCATTGAAATCATCAGCGCCATCATTAAATAGCTACGCCAGTTGAAAAATGAAAATGCACACGGACGATCATAAGGCAAGGATTTTATTCGATTCGTGTGCTTGGCTGAAATTTTATCAAATATAAAATAGTAAAACAATCCTCCGGTTATCATGCAGAAAATAAGCTTGATAA
>JAGPGR010000317.1 GCA_018055865.1 Paludibacteraceae bacterium
TTTCGATTGCAACTATTGTTTCCACTAAGGTGCTCACTCCATTCAGGGCTGTACTTTGGGCTGCATTTTTCAATTTCGTTGCCTTCTTTATTGCAAAATACATTATTGGTGAATTCGGGATTGCAAACACAGTATCGAAAACTGTTATTGAAGAATTTATAACCCTACCGGTAATATTCTCCGGCATTGTAGCTGCCATTATGTGGAATCTTGCTACCTGGTGGCTTGGCATTCCTTCTTCTTCTTCGCACACACTTATCGGCGGTTTTGCCGGTGCTGCCATTATGAGCACCATTATCAACAGTGGTTACACATCTTTTGGCTTCGAATCGGTAAAAGCTGATGTTATTCTTAAAATTGCTTCGTTTATCATCCTTGCTCCGGCCATAGGTATGTTCGTCTCGTCAATTCTTACAATTTTAATCTTATATCTATTTAAAAGGTCGAATCCTCATAAAGCCAATCTCTGGTTCAAAAGGTTACAATTAGTTTCTTCCGCTTTGTTCAGCATAGGACATGGATTGAACGACTCGCAAAAAGTAATGGGGATTATTGCTGCTGCTTTATTTGCTGGTTATACTCAAAATGGTATCAACATGGGCATCACGACTATTGGAGAAATGCCCGACTGGGTTGCCTTTTCATGTTTTACGGTAATTTCGCTTGGCACCATGTCCGGTGGTTGGAAAATTGTAAAAACTATGGGATCGCGCATAACCAAAGTGACTCCGCTCGAAGGAGTAGCTGCCGAAACTGCCGGCGCGCTGACGCTGTATCTTACCGAAATTCTGAGAATACCTGTAAGTACCACGCACACAATCACCGGAGCTATTATTGGCGTTGGATCAGTAAAACGCTTGTCTGCCGTTCGTTGGGGAGTAACTAAAAGTTTGTTGGTGGCATGGTTTCTTACAATCCCTGTTAGTGCGGCATTAGCGGCACTTATTTATCTGATATTCGGTACTATGTTGTATTAAGCTTATAAAACTATAAAGTACATTGAAGCCGTCGTTCATTTTATAGTGAACGACGGCTTCATTTATATAGAATTCAGAATGCACCTCTCCTACTTTCAATATCTTAACATAATAAACACTGCCGATAATTATTTTTCAGTAAAATATGCTCATTCTACACCATTCAAACACTCCTCAATAAAACTTTTCAATGCATCGGTTGTTTCATTGCAACAAGTCCTGAAGCTTGCAACAAAAACAGAAACTAATGTAGTGAGAATATGAAAACAACAGCAAACAAGATGAAAGTAGAAATTTGGAGCGATATTATGTGTCCGTTTTGCTATATCGGCAAACGTAAATTTGAAACTGCCTTATCGCAATTCAACCATGCTTCAGATGTAAAAATCGTATGGAAAAGCTTTCTGCTTTCGCCCGATATGAAAACCGCACCCGACAAAAACATTCATCAGTTTCTGGCCGAACACAAAGACATAAGCATAGAACAAGCACGTAATCTCAACAATCAGGTTGCTCTTTCGGCGCAACAAAATGGATTGGTCTACAATTTTGATAAAACCATCCCGGCCAACTCATTCAATGCTCACCGTCTTTCACATTTGGCAAAACAGCATGGTTTACAAGACGATGCAGAAGAAATTTTGTTTAAAGCCTATTTTACTGATGGGAAAAACATTGACGACATTTCCACACTGATTCAATTGGGAGTAGAGATAGGTATCGATGAGAATGAGGTAAAAACTGCTCTCGAAAACAACAGTTATGCCGATGAAGTACGCCAGGATGTTTATCAGGCAAGGCAAATTGGAGTAAGAGGTGTGCCTTTCTTTCTGTTTAACAACAAGTTGGCGGTAACCGGAGCACAGGACAGTTCTGTTTTCCTCAATACACTTGAGAAAGCACTAAGTGAGTGGAAAAAAGAAAATTCACAATCGACTACCGAAATAATAGACGGACAATTTTGCGACACTGAAGGTGAATGCAAGTAAGTAAAGTTTGTGCACACACACATTTTCTCCTTCGAAACAAAAAGCTAACTTTGTAAGCGAAAAGAAAAAACGAAAACAAAAGATTGAATTATTTAGCGCATATATTTTTATCGGGAGGTCGTCCCCGTGTTCAGATCGGAAATTTTATTGGTGATTTTGTGAAAGGCAGCCAATTCAACGCCTACCCCGCAAAAATCCGTCATGGAATAGTGCTTCACCGTAAAATAGATGAATATACCGATGCTCATCCGGTGGTATTAAAAGTGAAATCATTTCTAAAGCCAACTTTTGGACGATATTCGGGGATCATAACAGATATGTACTTCGATTATTTTTTGGCCATCCGTTTCAGTCATTATTCGTCCAAATCGCTGCATATATTTGCCTTTCAGTTTTACTTTTTTGCTTTGCTCCATTACAGACATTTACCAGCAAAAGTAAAACGTTTTATTTTCCACTTTACAGGAACAAACCGCTTGAGGAAATACGGAAGGTTGGAAGGATTGAAGGAATCGTTGGAAATAATGTCAAAAAACAGAATTCCGGCCATCGATCCCGAAAAAACAATTGCATTTCTACAACAACATCACGCAATACTTGAAACGGAATTTGCCTTATTTTTCCCCGATTTAATTGCATTCTGCGAAAAAGAAAATGAATTAACAAGAAGAAAATGATGCAAGAGAAGAAGCACATCTCTTCAATGAGAATTAAACAAAAAAACTCCTCTACCCATATAAAAGTAGAGGAGTTTTTTGTTGTTTTACATTCAACTATTCAAACATATTTCTGAAACGCGAAAAGAAATCGCGTGACGCATTGGCATTGGGCTTTACGTTCGAAGAATTTGCAAGTTTTTCCATAAGTGCTTTTTCATCTTTGCTCAGATTTTCGGGAATATAAACTCCCACATTCACTAATAAATCACCTGTACCGTAACGATTTACACTTGGCAAGCCCTTTCCACGCAAACGCAACACTTTTCCGGGTTGTGTTCCCGGAGCAATGGTTACCTTTACTTTACCTCCTGAGTTCCGCGATTTAACACCCAAACTTAAGGAATTTATTTAAATCTTTTTGTTCTTGGTTTACTAATAGGATTTTTCGTACAATTTCTTTTGACTTAGTGGTTTTAATTTCGATTTCAAAGAT
>JAGPGR010000045.1 GCA_018055865.1 Paludibacteraceae bacterium
TTCTGTGAATTTTCAACACATGAAACGGCTGTAAAAAGAAATGCTGCAATAATTAAAAAAAATCGGGTTGTTTTCATTTTTTTTGAATTTAATGGTTGTGAAAAATATTGTATGAATTTCATTTATTAAATGTGTGGTTCTATCACGAATATAACGGAAAAAGATAGTGGTTTGTTGTGTGGCAGGGTGCATTTAAGAAAAGGTTTCAGCCTTTAGAATCCTGAATTTTAAGATTATTTAATCCAAATGCTTAGCCAAATCCTGTTTAATCATTTGGCTAAAGCCCAAACATCTTTGAATCTTCAAATGAATGGCCTAAAGGCCAATGCAATGGATGAATAGCCGCTTATTTTTAGCCGGAGGCAAAAGAGGAAATCATTCTGTCGTTACCCGACAGATCTTTGCGAAGCTCAACCGATTGAAACCCCATGGATTCAAGGAGCTGGCAGCACTGCCGGCCGAGACTTTGGTGTATTTCGACATAGAGGCGGCCGCCGGCAGAGAGGTGTGATAATGCAAATTCGGCAATTTTACGGTAGAAAATAAGTGGATCATTGTCCTGAACAAACAGCGCCAGATGCGGCTCAAAGTCCGTTACATTTTTGTGCAAATAACGCTGTTCGGAGGCAGGTATGTAGGGCGGATTGCTCACAATCACATCCCATTTCCGGTCAGTAGCGGCGGGATGCAGGATATCATCCTGAATAAATTCGATGTTCACCTCGTTCAACGCTGCATTTTCTTTGGCCAAAGCCAACGCTTCGGGTGAGATATCCATGGCCGAAACATTGGCAGACGGAAATTTCTTTTTTAAAGCAACAGCGATACAGCCACTCCCAGTGCCAACATCTAGCAAAGTTGGCGTACCGCTCAAAAATCCCCCCTTCGGGGGGTGGGGGGGCTTTACCCACTCCACCAGCTCTTCGGTCTCGGGGCGGGGAATCAGTACCGACGGATTGACCTTGAATTTCAGGCCGTAAAATTCAGTTTCACCAAGTATATATTGTATAGGCTCATGGTTCTTCAAACGCTCAAGATATTGGCTGGCGATTATATTTTGTTCATCGTTTAACTTCAACTCTTTATGAATCAACAACCAGATGCGCGAAAAACCGGTTAACTTTTCGAGTATCAGCATGCCGAGCACGTGAATTTCACTTTCGGAGTATTCTCCTTTAAGTGATGTCTGTAAATCTTTCAGGAATTGTTGCATGGCACAAAAGTAGTAAAAATCAACAAAACTTTGTTAATCTGCGGATTTTCGTAATGCAGACAACTCCATTCAAGTTGCACACGGGAGAAAAAAAACGTATTTTTGCTCAAAATTTAGAAATTTCTCATTCGTTATGAAAAGACTGACCACTTTATTACTGCTTATTTCATTTGTTCTGACACTTTCTGCCCAGAAACAACTCAAACGCGAGATGCGTGCCGTGTGGATTGCTACCGTTGCCAATATCGACTGGCCGAGTAAGCCTGACCTGACACCCACCCAACAACGCATTGAAATGCGCGAAATGCTTGACAAACTGAAGAAAAGCGGCATCAATGCCATTGTACTGCAGATTCGCCCAACGGCCGACAGTTTTTACCCTTCGGACCTGGAACCGTGGTCTTACTACCTGAACGGGAAGCAGGGCAAACGTCCGACGCCTTACTACGATCCGCTCCAGTTTATTATCGAAGAAGCCCACAAGCGATGCATGGAGGTACACGGATGGATCAATCCGTACCGCGTGACGAATACGGCAAAACAAATAAACCAGCTGGATAAGGACCATCTTTACTACAAAAATAAAAATCTTTTTGTGGAGTATGGCGGAAAACATTATTTTGACCCGGGAATGGACGAAACCCGCGAATTTCTGAACAAAGTGGTGGCAGATATCATCATGCGATATGATATTGACGCGCTGCATTTCGACGATTATTTCTATCCCTATCCGGTGGGTGGACGCGATTTCCCTGACGAAAAAACATTCCGCGATAATCCCCGCGGATTTTCTCCCGATAAAAAAGCCGACTGGCGACGCAATAATGTGGATATGGTAATCAGCGAATTGCAGAAAACCATTAAAGACCTGAAGCCCTGGGTGCAATTCGGAGTCAGCCCGTTCGGAGTGTGGCGAAACGACAACATGGACCCGCGCGGTTCGGCTACACGGGCGGGAATTACGAACTACGACGACCTCTATGCCGATATACTGAAGTGGCTGAAGGAAGGAACAATCGATTATATCGTTCCGCAACTGTACTGGGAAATTGGCAAAAAAGTAGCTGACTATGAGGTGCTTATAAAATGGTGGAGTGACAATACTTATGGAAAAAATCTATACATCGGGCTTTATGCATCGGGATTAGGAGTAAATAACATTCCTGCCTGGAAAAACGGCAACGAACTGGCCCGTCAGCTCAAAATGAATCAGCAATACCCGAAAGTGGAAGGTGCAGTCTATTTCAGTGCCAAAACCTTCAACCGGAATCCAAAAGGGCTGCTCGATACCCTTCAGAACAATTACTACAAGCACCCTGCATTACAGCCCATAAGCAAAAATATCAAAGGCGAGGCTTCTGCCCAACCGCAAAATCTACGAATAGTGAAAGACGGTAAGGAAGCTTTTCTGCTTTGGGATGAAGTGGAAGAAGAAGGCGGCTGCGAAGTGATGTATTATGTGGTGTATGGCTTCAAAGGCAAAGAAGTGGGCGATATGAACGATCCGCAGAATATCGTGGCGCTGACTACCGAAGCCTGCGTGGATTTGCATGAGCTCGACCGAAAATTCAAGGGTAGAACCACCTTCGTGGTCACTGCGGTGAACCGCTTCAAATGGGAAAGCACTCCCACTCATGGAGTTTCGAGAAGATTGTGATTTTGGTAAATCGGTAGTTTGAGTGTTTGGGTGTTCGGGTGTTTGGATGATTGGTTAAATAGATAGGTGTTAATTCATATTAGCAATTAACAAACATGAAACATGAAACATGAAACATGAAACATGAAACATGAAACATGAAACATGAAACATGAAACATGAAACTCAAAACTCCAACCTGTTCACTGCTCACAGCTGAAAAAAGTATGAACTCACAGGCCAAAAACCATGTACGATAATCACAAAAAATCGTATCTTTGTATTCTGATAAAATTCAAATGAAGAAAAAATGTATCTGAATACTGAAATTGCAAAAGACCTCTTCTATGTGGGCGTAAACGACCGCATCAAGCATAAATTTGAGAATATGCTCCCGTTGCCATACGGCGTTTCTTACAACTCCTATCTGTTGGTTGACGAAAAAGTGGCATTGATTGATACGGTGGAGATATCATTCGGCGATGTATTTATGCATAAAATTCAATCACAACTCAAAGGCCGGCAGATTGATTATCTGATCATTAATCACATGGAACCCGATCATTCCGGGTCGTTGAGTTTGTTGAGAAAATACTATCCGAATGTCACACTTGTTGGCAACAAAAAAACCATGGAAATGGTGCAGGGTTACTACGGTATAGACGACAACACCCTGGAAGTAAGCGACGGAGAAACCCTCTTCCTGGGCCGGCACAAGCTCCAGTTTCACCTCACGCCCATGGTTCACTGGCCGGAAACGATGATGACTTTCGATGAAACGGAAAACGTGCTTTTTTCCGGCGATGCATTCGGCTGCTTCGGAACGCTGGATGGCGGTGTCATTGATTCGGAAATGAATCTGGACAAATACTGGGACGAGATGTATCGCTACTACGCCAATATTGTTGGCAAATACGGCGCTCCGGTGCAAAAAGCGCTTCAAAAACTCACCCCGCTGGATATCAAAATCATCTGCTCCACCCACGGTCCGGTATGGAAAGAACAGGCTTCAAGAGCTGTGGATATTTACGATCAGCTGAGCCGCTACGAAGCCAAAGAAGGTGCCGTAGTGGTGTACGGATCGATGTATGGTAACACCGAGCGGATGGCCGAAGCGGTGGCGCAGGGACTGGTTCAGAACGGTATCAAAAACGTGGTATTGCACAATGTGTCCGTGACAGATGCCTCCGACATCCTGCGCGATATTTTCAAATACAAAGGGCTGGTAATAGGCAGCCCCACTTACTGCAACGACCTCTATCCCGAGATTGACAGTTTGTTGAAAAAAATCGAAATCAGAGGCATAAAGAAAAGAGATTTCGCCTATTTTGGTTCCTATTCCTGGGCTGGTGTCTCGAATAAAAAGCTGGCTGAATTCGGAGAAAAAATGAAATGGCGTGTGGTCGGTTTTTCGGTGGAAGAAAAAATGGGATTGAAGGCCGATAATTATCTGGGCTGTGTACAAACAGGTAAAAAACTGGCCGAACTGCTGCGTACGGAAATAACGCCGGATCCGAGTTGTCATTGATTTTAGAAAGAAGTGCAAATAAGCTGCCTTCGGCAATTCCGGTTATTTTTTTTTACTGATTGAAAAGCATCTAACCGTTTCTAAGTGGTGTTGGTTTGAAGTAGAATAAATAGCATAATCAAAAAAAACGCTCCTAACTCTATTTTTCAGACAGTCGGGGCAGTTCAATTTATGAAAAAAAAATGCTACTTCTCATATTGCTTTTTTTCTGCCATCGACGCTCACACACAATATTATATCTACGAGCATAAGCACGATAATTGGTATTTAGTGAGCGAAACAGCCGTAAGTGCGCGATAGGCACAGAAAGAAATACTGCTTACGGCGCCGAAATGCAGGTTATGATTCAGCTACGCTGGAGTGCGCAGCTTGGAGCAGGCATTCACAGATTTTCGGGTGGATTTAATTATCACATCTACCCCACCGTGAGTTCACCTTATATTTCCGTACAAGCCTGGCAGCGAGGCTTTGGTACCGTTTACCAGGCAGCTTATGCCGGACCTATGTTCGTTGACCGGGCAAGCAGACTGCTTCAAGCCGACCTGGGAGAGGGTTATCAGATTCATAAAAACCGGATGCAGGTATTGACTCCAACTACATGATGATGTTTAATCCGGACCTTTATTTGCCAATGTAAAAGTCTCCTAAATCCTCCGAAGATGGACTTATACTGACTTGAAAAGCACCCGGCAAACAGAGTTTTTTTTGAATACAATAATTCGGAATTCTGCAACAATTGATTTACAATTTAAATTACCCTTTGAGAGGGTTAGGAGACAATTTTATGAAAGAACTTACATTAATCACACCAACTTTTTTATTTTCTGCCGTATCGCTCTTACTCCTGGCGTATACAAACCGTTTTCTGGGGTACACTTCGTTGGTTCGGAATCTGAAAGTAAAATATATGGAAGATAAATCCACTGTTACCAAAGCGGAAATTGAAAACCTGAAGAAGCGGTTGAAACTTACCCGACTGATGCAGTTGTACGGCGTGGCGAGTTTACTGTTGTGTGTAGCCACTATGTTCCTTATTTATGTTGGATTTCAGGCTGTTTCAGCTGTCATTTTCGGAATTGCCCTGTTGTTTCTCATCATTTCACTGGCGTTATCGGTTTGGGAAATCAATATTTCTTCCAAATCCATCCAGATACATTTGAGCGATATGGAAAAATAGGGCTTCTCACTTCGACTACGCTCAGTGACCGGAAGGGGGACTTTAAGAAAGCAGAATTAGTAAGCTGTACCGGTAAACGAACTTACAATCTTTCAATTTGCTAAATTGAATTTTCTTATTTAAAAAAAGATGATTATAAATAACCTGTAAGTATGGAAAAACTAACTACAAGTTCCACAAAAGGGGGATTCAAAGGAGCTTTCGGTTTCGTCAGAGTAGCGGCTGCTATCCCCGAACTCCGGGTGGCCGATTGTGCTTTCAACGCTCTGAAAATCAACGAACTGATAGTGAAAGCAGCGGCACAAAATGTGGAAATTATCTGCTTTCCGGAGTTGTGCATCACGGCTTACACTTGTGCTGATTTGTTTTTCCAGAAGCAATTGCTCGACGAAGCCGAAGAGGCGCTGGCGAAACTGGTGGACGAAACTGCAGAACTCAACATACTGAGCATCGTAGGAATGCCCGTGCGGAAAAATAACCAACTCTTCAACGCGGCAGTGGTATTCGGACGGGGTGAAATTCTGGGTGTAATTCCCAAAATCAACCTGCCCAACAACAACGAGTTCTACGAAAAAAGATGGTTTGCTTCAGGTAATATCGTTACGGCCGGATATATCCAACTTTCAGGTCAGGAAACGAATTTCGGCACCAACTATTATTTCCGTACCAATGATTTCACCTTCGGCATAGAAGTGTGCGAAGACCTGTGGATGCCTGTTCCGCCAAGTTCGCACCTGGCCATTCAGGGAGCCGAAATCCTGTTCAATCTCTCCGCCAGTAACGAGCTGATTGCCAAACATATTTACCGCCAGCAACTCGTTGAGCAGCAATCAGCCCGTTGCATTGCCGGTTATGTATACACTTCGGCCGGACATGGCGAATCCACGACCGATCTGGTTTTTTCGGGAAATACATTAATCGTTGAAAACGGGAAAGTGCTGGCCAAAGGCGAGCGCTTCAGCTTCGAGCCGCAACTAACTATCAGCGAGATAGATATAGAACGCTTGCGTGCCGACCGAATGCGCAATACAAATTTTTTCAACGAACGGGAAGAGGATGCTTATTTTGAGATAGACTGTACATACAACGATCCGGTTGCCGAAAATAAGGATTTCAAACTCATTCGGGCGATTGATCAGCATCCGTTCGTTCCACCTGTAAACGTTCGCGATGAGAGTTGCCATGAAATTTTCTCCATTCAGGTGGGAGGCATAGCCAAACGCTGGCAACATACACATTCAGAACATCTTATCATCGGCATTTCGGGAGGGCTGGACTCTACGCTGGCACTGCTGGTGTGTGTGAAAACAGCCGACAAACTCGGTTACGACCGCAAACGCATCCTGGGAGTTACTATGCCCGGATTTGGCACTACCGACCGAACGTACAACAACGCCATCGACCTGATGAAAGCGCTGGGAATTACCTTGATGGAAATCAATATCAAAGAAGCTTGCCTGCAACACTTTAAGGATATCGGACACAACCCCGAAGTGCATGATGTGACGTATGAAAATGTACAGGCCCGTGAACGAACACAAATTCTGATGGATTTGGCCAACAAACACAACGGACTGGTGGTCGGAACGGGCGATTTGTCGGAATCGGCGCTGGGCTGGTCCACCTACAACGGCGATCATATGTCAATGTACGCCGTCAACAGCGGTGTACCGAAAACGCTGGTACGCTACCTTGTGGGGTGGGCTGCACATCAACTCGACGAGCAGTCCGAAAAAATTCTGACCGATATCCTGGATACGCCGGTAAGTCCGGAATTACTGCCATACGACAAAAACGGGGACATTGTACAAAAGACCGAAGACATAGTAGGACCATACGAATTGCATGATTTCTTCCTGTACTATTTCGTTCGTTTCGGTTTTACACCAGAAAAAATTCTATTTTTAGCCACAACAGCTTTCGAAGGTAAATATACGAGAGAGGTAATTGTAAAATGGCTGAAAGTATTCCTGAAACGGTTTTTCCAACAGCAATTCAAGCGTTCGTGCATCCCCGACGGACCAAAAGTGGGAAGCATCAATCTCTCACCTCGTGGCGACTGGCGCATGCCAAGTGATGCTGCTCTTGTTGATTGGTTGATTGGTTAATCATTAAATTTTAATATGATATGTTAGAACAAATATTTTACAACAACACACTTCAAGACTGGCTGATTTCAGGTGTGATTATCATTATAGGCCTGATTATCAACTGTATAATTACGCTTTTGAATAAACGTTATCTGAAAGCGCTGGCCAAACGGACCAAAAGCAACGTGGACAACATTTTGGTAAACACGCTGGAGACTCCGTTGAAAGTGGGAATTGTGCTCATTGCCATTTGGACAGCTCTGAACCGGCTGGAACTGAGCGAGTCGTTCGAAAATTCTCTATTCAAAGCCTACGAGATTCTCACTGTGCTCAATATCACCTGGTTTATAGCACATCTTGCCAGCCGGCTAATCCGGGAATATTTTGTAAGAAAAAGTGAACAGGAAACTGATGTCAGACAAAGAGTTCATTTTGACTCCCATCTGACTTCGTTGATACGAAAAATGGCCGTATTTGTTATCTGGACAATCGGGTTGGTTACGGCACTGAACAACGTGGGACTGGATCTGAAAGCCATTCTCGGTACACTCGGAATCGGTGGTATTGCCATTGCACTGGCAGCTCAGGACACGGTGAAAAATATTTTTGGCGGATTCACAATTCTGATGGATGGCACTTTTCGCATTGGCGACCGGGTAAAAATCGGCGAATTTGACGGAATAGTAGAAGACATCGGCATACGCAGTACCAAGATCCGTAATTTCGACAAACGGCTCATCACACTTCCCAATTACAAAATCATGGAAGATGCCGTCATGAATGTTTCGGCAGCTCCCCAACTGCGTGTAATCACCCTGCTGGGGCTTACCTACAGCACATCTCCCGAAATGATGAAAAAAGCCCTTGCTATTCTCCGGAATATTGCCGAAGAAAACGATGCGATAAGTGATGAAGGCATATCGGCTGTATTCAACAGTTTCGGCGATTTTTCGCTGAACATCCGGTATTGCTACTTCGTAAAAGATGCTTCCGATGTCTTCGATACACCATCGGTCGTAAATTTTGAAATACTGAAACGTTTCAACGAAGCCGGAATTGCGTTTGCATTTCCTACACAGACGCTGCAAATTGAGAAAACCGTAGTGAATTTGGCCGAATAATTCAATGCATGCTGCTTCCGTTTATCAATTTTTCAGGTTAAATTTGCATGAATTTGTAAACAGAATTACAAAATAAAACGTTAATTTTCACTATCTTTGCAATAATTCAACTTTAGATAAACGACAAAAAAGGAGCAAGAAACCTGCCTCCATACTCGACTGAATGCATAAAAAAGACAAATCCTGGTGGTTCTTTGCCTTAATATTAGCTATATTCGGCACTGTAGTTTATTTCCTTATGCAGCAAGGAAGTGCCATTGATGTTGCCCTGCACCGTTCGGGAGCAACCGGAACGCTGGGAACGCTGGAACTCTTCCGAAATCTGACGTTGCACAATCTGATGGAACCCGCAGCCATGATTCTGCTGCAAATCATTGCCATTCTGATTGTTTCTCGTGTTTTCAGCTCCCTGTTTGCAAAAATACAGCAACCCACCGTTATCGGCGAAATTCTGGCCGGCATAGTGCTCGGTCCATCGCTGCTGGGCATGGTTTTTCCGGGTGCCTATAGTTTCCTTTTTTCTCCTGAGTCATTAGACAATCTTTATATCATTAGTCAGATCGGGTTGGTGCTGTTTATGTTCACCATAGGCATGGAACTGAATATGAGCGAACTGAAGGATAAACTGAAAAATACATTCATTATAAGTCAGTCCAGTATAGTCGTTCCTTTTATGCTTGGAATGATTCTGGCTATGGTCATATACCGGGACTATTCACCACCCGATTCGAATTTCACTTCATTTGCCCTTTTTATCGGCATTTCGATGAGCATTACGGCCTTTCCGGTACTGGCACGCATAGTGCAGGAAAAAGGGCTCTCCAAAACTCACCTGGGCACCATAAGCATAGGCAGTGCAGCCATCAATGATGTAACAGCGTGGCTTCTGCTGGTGGCAGTGATAGCAATAGCCCAGACAGGCAGTCTTGCAAGTTCTGCTTACACCCTGCTTTTCACGGGTATTTATATTGCTTTGATGCTTTTTGTGGTTCGTCCTTTCCTGAAGCGGATTGGTGCAATTTACCAAAAAGAAGAGCTGATGAATAAAAGCATTTTCGGGTTTTTCATTCTGATGCTTATTATTTCGGCCTACACCACTCAATTGCTGGGAATACATGCGCTATTCGGAGCATTTATGGCCGGATTAATAATGCCGCCCATGCCCCGGTTTCGTAAACTGATGGTGGACAAAATTGAGGATTTGTCGGTATCGCTGCTATTGCCGCTTTTTTTCGTTTATACCGGCTTGAAAACAGAAATAGGTCTGCTCAACACGCCTTCACTCTGGATGCTGTGTTTGGTATTTATTGCTGTGGCGGTAGTCGGAAAATTAGGTGGAAGCGCCATTCCAGCCCGGGCAATAGGCGAATCATGGAAAGACAGCCTTTCGCTGGGAGTGCTCATGAACACACGCGGGTTGATGGAAC
>JAGPGR010000318.1 GCA_018055865.1 Paludibacteraceae bacterium
ATGGGAATGCCCGGATTTGTTCCCGTTGACCTATCAGGGAAAAACAAAATGGGTCTTGTTGGTCAGTATTAATCCGGGCGGACCAAATGGTGGCTCTGCAACACAGTATTTCATCGGCGACTTTGACGGTAAAACCTTCAAACCTGACGCTCTTCCCTATCCGCTCTGGATTGATTACGGACGTGATAACTATGCGGGTGTGACATGGAGCAATATCCCGGAGGCCGATGGACGCACTATTTTTATCGGGTGGATGAGCAACTGGGATTATGCCAATCAGGTACCTTCAAAATATTTCAGAAGCGCTAATACCGTTCCCCGTGAACTGAAACTTGCTTCAAACGGCAATCACATGATAGTTACCAGTTATCCCGTAAAAGAAATGAATGCGCTGAAAAATGATAAGATAAATTCTCCGGAAGATGTAACGGTTGAAAATGAATATCGAATTGAAAACCTGTTGGATGGAAACGAAGGGACCTACGAAGTAGAATTAACATTAACGCCCAATGCCGCTGAGATATTTGGATTTTCGCTGGAAAATACAAAGAATGAAAAAGTAGAAGTGAAGTTTGACAAACAAGTAAAACAAATCACTATGGACAGGAGAAGCAGCGGCCTGACAGCATTCAAAGATAATTTCGCTTCAGAAATGAAAGCACCGCTAACAGACAGGAAAGATTATCGTATCCGCTTATTGGTTGATAAAGCTTCCGCAGAACTCTTTGTAAATGAGGGAGAAACTGTGATGACCTCCATCTTTTTCCCGACCGAAAACATGAATAGCTTGAAATTATTCACCTCTAAAGGAGAAATAAAAGTATCCGGGATTAAAATTTCGGGAATCAACTAATTTTTCTGTTGGATCCTTAGACAAATTTAAAATCTGATTTCCAACCAATAAACAAAACTTAAAAACAAAAGATATGAAAAACAAAAAACTTGGATTAGCACTGTTCTCCACCATGTTAGCCTTTTTTGCAATGGGATTTGTCGACCTGGTGGGTATTGCTACCAATTATGTAAAAGCTGACTTCCAGCTGACTGATACAGTGGCAAACATATTCCCTTCCATGGTCTTTTTCTGGTTCCTGATATTCTCAATTCCGACCGGAATGCTGATGAATAAAATCGGACAGCGCAAAACGGTACTCTTAAGTCTTATCGTGACGATTGCAGCATTGATTATACCCATGATAAACTATTCGTTTGCATCAATGCTCATTTCATTCTCGTTACTTGGAATCGGGAATACACTTATGCAGGTATCCATCAATCCGCTTTTAACCAATATCGTTAGCGGAGACCGGCTCGCCAGTTCTTTTACTCTGGGTCAGTTTGTCAAGGCGATAGCTTCATTTTCAGCACCTCTTATCGCTGCATGGGCTGCCACTTCTTTAGGCAATTGGAAATACCTTTTCCCCATTTTTATGGTTGTTGCTATCGCTGCTATTTTGCTGCTCGGAGTGACTAAAATTGAGGAAAAAGATGCAAAAAATAAAAAATCTTCCACATTTCTGCAGTGTTTTTCCCTGTTGGGAGATAAAGTAATCCTGCTGTCATTTTTAGGAATAGTTTGCCACGTGGGCATTGATGTGGGTGTGAACGTAACTGCTCCAAAAATTTTAATGGAGAGACTGAATATGACACTTGCAGAAGCCGGATTTGCCACCAGTTTGTACTTCTTGTTCCGCACCATCGGAAGTTTCTCGGGTGCAATAATTCTAACCAGATATTCGACCAATAAATTTTTCGCTATCAGCGTTGTGTTGATGGTTCTTTCAATCATTGGATTATTCACGTTCAACGGTTTAATTCCGATTTATATTTCCATCGCGCTGGTAGGATTGGGCAATTCGAATGTATTCCCGATTATTTTGTCCAAAGCAATGCTTTACATGCCTGAAAAGAAAAACGAAGTATCCGGTCTGATGATAATGGGACTTTTTGGCGGAACAATATTCCCGTTGCTGATGGGTGTGATGTCTGATGCACTTGCTTCGCAGATTGGTGCTTTGATAGTGTTGAGCATAGGAATTCTGTACTTAGTATTCCTTACATTCAAGCTGCAAAAAGATCAGGTGAATTATGCTGATTAGCATTGTAAGTAATTCCGGACTTAATTTTTAATCCGGTTTTTCAGAACAAAAAATAATGACAAAAAAACATCTTGAATTAAAATAAAAACATCAAAACGTATGAAAAACATTATAGTAGGCCTTGGCGAAATACTCTGGGATTTACTTCCGGGCGGAAAAGTATTAGGCGGAGCACCCGCTAATTTTGCCTATCAAACCTCTCAGTTTGGATTTGAAGGCTACGCAGTAAGTGCCATTGGCAACGATGCTTTGGGCGACGAAATCATTGACAGTTTGAAGAGCAAATCGCTCAAACATTGTATCGAACGTGTGGATTATCCAACCGGTACAGTACAGGTAACACTGGACGGGAAAGGAATTCCTCAGTATGAAATTTGTGAAAATGTAGCCTGGGACAACATTCCTTTCACTGCCGAAATCGAAAATCTGGCTCGAAATGCCAGTACAGTTTGTTTTGGTTCGCTGGCACAGCGAAGCGAAGTTTCACGGCAAACAATCCTGCGATTTCTCGAACTGCTGCCTGAAAATGCACTGAAAGTATTTGATATCAATCTGCGCCAGCATTTCTATTCCAAAGAAATAATCCACAACTCGCTGAAACATTCAAATATCCTGAAAATCAACGACGAAGAAGTAGTGCTGGTAGCCGGTCTTTACGGATGGAACGACATGGATGAAACCGAAATCTGCAAAAAATTAGTGGATACATACAATCTGAAATTAGTTATCCTCACTAAGGGAACAGGCGGAAGTTACGTGATTACACCCGAAGAAAAAATTTTCAGATCAACACCCGTAGTTGATGTAGCCGATACGGTAGGCGCAGGAGATGCTTTTACAGCCGGATTCGTATCTTCTCTGCTCAGAGGGAAAAGCATACAGGAAGCACACGAAAGAGCTGTAGAAGTTTCCGCTTTTGTTTGTACCCAACATGGCGCCATGCCGGTTTTGCCCGATTCACTGATTCAATAAGGCAGTTAAGAGTCCACTCCGAAAACCACTTGTTTTGATTTCC
>JAGPGR010000046.1 GCA_018055865.1 Paludibacteraceae bacterium
AAATGGGAACCATCATTCTGGTCGGATCTGTTGTTATCTGGTTCTTGGGCTATTACCCACGCCCGAATGAGGAATCCGGAATGATGGCAGAGGAACAAACCGCTCAGCTGGAGAATTCATACATCGGACAAATCGGGCATACCATACAGCCACTGCTTGCTCCCCTTGGTTTCGACTGGAAAATCAGTGTTTCGTTGCTTTCGGGGGTGGCAGCCAAAGAAATTGTAGTCAGTACACTGGGTGTACTCTATGCCGGCGATGCAGAGGCAGGCTCACAGTCGCTGGCCAACAAAATGCAGGATGATAAATGGAAAGATGGAACGCCTGTTTATACCACCGGAACTGCACTTGCTTTTATGTTGTTTGTGCTGATTTATTTCCCGTGTTTAGCCACTATTGTAGCCATCAAAAATGAAACTGAAAGCTGGAAATGGGCTATGTTTGCTGTTGGGTACTCGCTGGCACTGGCCTGGTTGATGGCTTTTTTAGCGCAGATAATAGTCTGATAAATGTGTAATGAAGTATTTGGCTAAAAAAGATGATTTTTCAAAACGACTTTTTTGAACTTTTCGTAAATAAACTTGTTATACATTCAAAACTTACTGATGCAGCAACTTATTGTAATAGTGATAGGAATAGTGGTTTTTGGATATGTACTATATCAAATCCGAAAAACACTGACAGCTAAAAATTCCGGTGAAACAAAATGCGGAGGATGCAGCAGTTGCTCACCAATAAGTGAAAAATAAGTGTGTGTGAATATAAAAACGGGACAATGTGAATTGTCCCGTTTTTTTATCGTGCGCAGTTGAAAACAATTTCCTGCATCTTGTCGTAACTCTCTTCCTGTTTTTTCAGCAGTTCAAACTGAGCCAATGTTCGTTGCCAGTTGTGCTCGGGCGATTTGATCTTGTAATACGTGTCGCCGTTGAGGTAATCAGTGAAAAACCGAACTGTCTGCATATAACTCAGCAGTTTGGCTCCGAAAGCCAGATTTCCCAGTTCGGTAGGCGTAAGAAATCCTTTCGCTTTTTCCAGATATCCTTTGGTGTACGCTTCAAAGATAGCAAAGTTCACGCCGATATTGTCCGGATTTTCATCATCTTCAGCTCCTGTATTAGCGGCCGTTCGCATAAAGTCGCCAAAATCAGAGAGTACATAGCCCGGCATCACAGTGTCCAGGTCAACAATGCAGATGGGTTCATCGGTATCGTCAAAGAGCATATTATTGACTTTAGTATCGCAGTGATTGATCCGTTTCGGAAGTTTGCCTTCACGGTGCAGACGTTCGGGAACACACATTTCATCAGCCCGGTTTTCAATTTCATCCACCATCCATTGCACTCTTTCCCTGCGTCCTGCAGCGTTTCGGTTCACGGCTTCCCTGAATTCTCCCAGTCGAAACTCCATATTATGAAAATTGGGAATTGTTTCGATCATGTCATCCAGAGGCAGGTCGGAGAGCATACTCTGAAAGTCGCCGAAAGCCAAACCGGCTTTGTAAGCCAGCTCCGGATTGATAGCATCGTAGCTTTTAGTGTTGCGGATGTGAATGTATACACGCCAATAGTTTCCATCCACATCTTTATGAAAAAGTTTACCGTCTTTGGCCGGAACGAGCTGCAATACGCGGCGTTCCAGGTTGGTCACTCCTCGTTCTGATAGTTTTTTGCGCAGATGATCGGTCACCTGACTTATGTTTTTTTGCAACCCATCCACATTTTTGAAAATGTTGTGATTGATGCGCTGCAGAAAATACCATTCGCCGTCCGGCTCCTTGCTTTCCACGATAAAAGAGTCGTTGATAAATCCGATTTTCAGTGGTCGGATATCGCCAGGCTCAGATTTCAGTTGAAATTGTTCTACAATTTGTTTCATAAACGTTAGATTTTTTAAGAGTTATTCTTATGCAAAAATACGATTAATTCTTGAAAAATACTACACAAAGCAAATCGCACCTAATTTAATATTCCCGAAAAATTAAGTCCATTTACACCAATAATTTCATTGGTAGATATTTAGAATGTAATTTAAAGTTGACTAAATAATTCTTCCCCTGTTTTCTGAATTTGCTGATTCCTACTTTCAGGCATTTTGAAGTTTGTATTATTTTCCTTTTTACAGCGAACGCGATGAGAAATCAAATCAGAATTCCAAAAATACGTTTCATTATTTTACCGAAAATTTAAAAAAAACTTATATTCTCGTTTGACATTTCTACTAATTGAAAGGCTGAATTAATTTTATTATCTTTGCATCTTAATAACAATTGCCACAATAGTCTGTTTTGATGAAAATAGTTAAGTTTAACTGCTTGATTTCTATTTGTTAAAACAAACAGACACTCAGATAATTTTACACATACAGATGGGAAAAACAATTTCTATTGCAAACCAAAAAGGAGGAGTAGGGAAAACAACAACAGCCATCAATCTGGCAGCTTCGTTAGCCAATTTGGGCAGTAAAGTACTGCTTGTTGACGCAGACCCTCAGGCAAACGCTTCTTCCGGATTGGGAATTGATATTCGAAAACTGGAATTTACCATATACGAATGCCTGATTGACAATGTGCCCATTCTCCAGGCCATTCATAAAACTGAAATTGAGAATTTGTTCGTCCTGCCATCGCACATCGATTTGGTAGGGGCCGAAATAGAACTGCTGCACCTGGACAGGCGCGAGCATGTGATGGAAAATATGCTGAAACCAGTCAAACAAGACTATGATTTTATTCTCATTGACTGCTCTCCATCGCTCGGACTTATCACCGTAAATGCTTTGACAGCCTCCAACTCGGTAATTATTCCGGTACAGAGTGAATATTTTGCACTGGAAGGTATAAGCAAACTGCTCAACACCATCAAGATTATAAAGAGTAAACTGAATTCGAAACTTGAAATAGAGGGCTTCCTCATTACCATGTACGACAACCGGTTGCGCTCGGCCAATCAGGTGCTGGCAGAAGTGAAAAAGCATTTCGGTTTTCTGGTGTTCGATACGGCCATATACCGGAACGTGCGCTTGAGCGAAGCTCCCAGCTATGGGAAGCCGATTTCTCTTTACGACCCGGAGTCACGAGGCTCGCTGAATTATTTCAATCTGGCAAAGGAACTGCTCGAAAGGCAGTTAAAGTCAGATTCCCATAAACTTTAATTTCCAACATTATTATGGCAAAAAATACAGGTTTGGGCAGAGGGTTGGGTGCTCTGATGGATATGGATTCACTCGGAATGAGTGGAACATCTTCTATCAACGAAGTGGAGCTAAGCCTTATTTCGGCAAATCCAAATCAACCCCGCTCACATTTCGACGAAGAATCGTTGGCCGAACTGGCAAGCTCTATTAGGGAGTTGGGCGTAATTTCACCCATCACACTGCGTAAAAATGAGGATGATACCTACATGATTATTGCAGGAGAACGTCGCTACCGGGCTGCAAAATCTATCGGACTGACTACAATTCCTGCCTACATAAAAACGGCTGCCGACGATCAGGTAATGGAAATGGCGCTTATTGAAAACATTCAGCGCGAGGACCTGAATGCCATCGAAATAGCACTGACATTTTACCGGTTGATTCAGGAATACAAACTTACTCAGGAGAGACTAAGTGAACGGGTAGGCAAAAAGCGGGCAACAATAGCCAATTATTTGCGCCTGTTGCATTTACCTGCCGAAATTCAGATGGGGCTTAAAAACCGGAAAATAGATATGGGACACGCACGTGCCATCCTGGGAGTGACCGATCCGGCAGACCAGCTGAAATTGTATAATTTGATTTTGAAAAATAATTATCCGGTACGTGCTGTGGAAGAAATGGTGCGTAATTATACTGAAACAGGTAAACTGCAAGGAAAACAAACAGCAGCACAATCTGTCAGGTTCAATGAACTGAAAGAATTGGGAGACTTGAAAAATCAGCTGAGTCAGATATTTAACGCCAATGTTCAGTTGGTATGCAATGAAAAAGGAAAAGGCAGAATTACAATCCCCTTTGCCGACGACGAACAACTCATGAAAATCATGCAATTAATTGACAGAATCTGAGAGTATTATTTTAAGTGTCGCAGGTACTCTGAAAAGAAATCATTTTCATTTTGATAATAAGGTTAAACGGTTGAAAAAGTTATTTTTAATATATTGTCTTCTGTCTTTTACTGTACAATGCAGTTATTCTCAGTTAGTTACCGATTCGTTGGTGGTTTTACCCGATTCTGTAGTTTCGTTTAATCCAGACCGAACTGTGGCCCCTGTTGTCCGGCAGTTCAACGATTCGATGGTCGTTGATACCATTGTTGAAATGAAAGGGGAATTCAAACCAGACCCGATGAAAGCAGTGTGGATGGGAGCACTCATTCCCGGCTACGGGCAGATTTACAACCATAAGTACTGGAAACTACCCATCGTTTACGGGGGTTTTTTAGGCTTGGCGTATGCCATTACATGGAACAATACCCGCTATACTTCCTATAAAAATGCATATATCGACATTTCGGATACCGACGACAATACGAATTATCACATCAAGATACTGCCCCGTGGATATACGTTGGATACATATCCCGGAGGAATATCCACCTATCAGGCACGATTGAAAACCGGGATGGATCAATTCAGAAGATATCGGGATTTGAGCATCATACTTTCAGCAGGATATTATGCGCTGGTGCTTCTGGAAGCCTTCGTTGATGCCCAACTTTATGATTTTGACATAAGTCAGGATTTGGTTTTGAATGTGGTTCCTGCCCGGATAGAATTTTCTCAACACTCTCGTTCTGCTTACGGGTTACAATGCAGTATCCGGTTCTAGCAGTCCTTAAATCAAAAAATCAGGATGAAAGCCAGACTTTATTTGTTATTTTTACTTTTATTTAGCCTTACGTGGTCGTTTTCCGATGCGCAGGTGAGGCGTGTCATTCAAAATCCGCCTGCAAAGACTACCGAAAAACCCGTGAAAGAAGAATTTGATGAAAATGAAGAAGAATCAACAGGGTTGGATGATGAAAATGATGAAGAAGATCCGGATTCTGTAACTGTTATTCCGGATGATTTTACCAGTTCACTTGATTTCTTGCTTGAAAACTGGGCGGTTGATAAAAACGTGACAACTAACTGTAAATCCGAAGCCAATCCCTCAACTGAAGAATATCTATACCGCGAAAGACTCAAAAAACTGCCGCATCTGATAGAAATGCCTTATAATTCTTCGGTGAAATCTTTCATAGAGATTTATACTCAGCAACGCAGAAAGCAGGTGGAATATCTGTTGGGTCTTAGCGAGTATTATTTTCCTATTTTCGAAGAAGCGCTCGAAGCAAAACGGCTGCCGCTGGAGCTGAAATATCTGCCGGTGATAGAATCTGCGCTGAATCCAAAGGCAGTTTCAAGGGCAGGAGCTACCGGAATGTGGCAATTCATGATTGGCACCGGAAAAATGTACGGATTGGAAGTGAACACACTTGTCGACGAGAGAATGGATCCGGTAAAATCTTCGAAAGTGGCTGTTGAGTATCTGAAAGAGCTTTATTCCATTTTTTCGGATTGGCATCTGGCCATAGCTGCCTACAACTGCGGACCTGGCAATGTGAATAAAGCCATCCGTCGTGCCGGTGGAAAGCGCGATTTTTGGACCATTTATCCCTATTTACCTTCCGAAACCCGTTCGTATCTTCCAATTTTTATCGCTGCCAATTATGTGATAAACTATGCTGATGAACACAACATCTGTGCCGCCAAAATACGAATTCCTGCGCTGACAGACACCATTATGCTCAACCGGCGTGTACACATGGAACAAATTTCGGCAGTTCTGAGTATCCCGTTGGATGAATTGCGGCTGCTGAACCCACAATACCGGCGCGACATAATTCCTGGTGATATAAAACCTTATCCGGTTTGTTTGCCGCATAATTTTGCCAATATGTTTATTGACAGAAGAGATGATATTTATGCTTACAAAGCCAGTACACTGGTGGATAATCGCCGCGACGAGGTAGAAATTCCTAAGCCGGTGTACACCCCGAAAAAATCTGCTGCAAAATCAAAATTCACCTATGTCACAGTCAGAAAGGGGCAGAATCTGGGTTCTATTGCTCAAAGAAACCACACCACTGTAGCTAAAATAAAAAAGGCTAACGGATTGAAAAGCACTAAGATAAGAACGGGGCAGCGTTTGAAAATTCCCCGTTAACTGGATTCCAAACGGCTCATTTTTACTTTCTCCATGTTGACCCGTAAACTAAAATTCTGAAATATGGCCAAAGACAAATTATATTATTCCATTTCGGAAGTGGCTGAAATGTTTTCCATCAACCAATCTAACCTCCGTTTTTGGGAAAAGGAATTCAAGCAGCTCACACCTCGTCGAAACGATAAGGGTACACGCTTTTATACCAAAGAAGATATACAGGTGGTCAAACAAATCCTGTTTCTGATTAACGAGCAGAAACTGACACTCGAAGGTGTAAGAAAAAAACTGAACGAAAAGAAAGATTCGGTTGCAAAGCAACAGGAGCTTACCGAAAGACTCCTAAGTATCCGAAACGAACTGAAAGGATTGATAGCACAAATGGGCAGCAATAATTCAGATAAGGAAGAGTAGAAATGTCATCCATTCGATACGAAAAAGACACAGTCGAGAAAATGATCCGGCTTTACTGCCGAAAAAAGCACAGATCGAAAGCAGGTGAGCTTTGTGACGAATGTGAAGCTGCTAACCACTATGCTCAACTTCGATTAGATATATGCCCGTTTGGCGACGAAAAAGGCGCCTGTGCCAAATGTAAAATTCATTGTTATAACACTGAAATGAGGGAGAGAATACGTTTGATAATGCGTTATTCGGGACCCAGAATGCTCTTTTATCATCCGTACGACTATTTAATTCATTTTTTCAAAGACAGACGTTAAAACAAAAAAGCTGATCAAATTTACATTGGTCAGCTTTTCTTTTTATGTGGTTCTGCTATTTTTTGGCAGCAGGTGCCGGTGTAGCTCCGGGAGTTGCTGTAGCCGGTTTGTCTTTCAGGTTAAGTTTCTTTTTCACCAGTGGAGTGATATCATTGGCCGAAGGACCCATGTATACGATAGTCTGAGTTGTGGTGTCAAAAACGTATGTGAAATTATTTTCAGCCGCAACTTCATTCATTGCTTTTCTTACTTTTTCCAGTATTGGAGCAGCCAGTTCCTGATTCTTTTTTTGTAAATCATCGGTAGCAGCCTGGTTCAGATTACCTATGCGTTGTTCCATATCAGCCAGTTCAGACTGGCGGGCTTGTTTGATACTTTCAGTCAGCGTAGCTTGTGAATCCTGAAAAGCTTTGATTTTAGCATAGTATTCTTCACGCATTTTGAGCAATTCGTTTTCCCATGCATCCTGAGCTTCTTTCATTTTTGTATTCATCGTTTCCACATCAGGCATCAGAGCTATTATTTCCTGTGAATTAACGTGACCAATCTTAAGATTTTGTGCCATTGCTCCCAATGGTAACAAGGCAATCAAAAATAAGGCAATTTTTCTAATCATTTTTTCTTTTTATTAAGTTGAATTTTTTTCGAAATTATTTTTTAAAAAAGTGTGTGCAAAATTATATATTTTATTTGGAATAACCCAATTTTTTGAGAACTTCGTCGCTGATATCCAGCTTAGTCGATACGAAAATGGCACTCATTGCCGAAGATTTGTCAAAAATCAGGTCAAGTCCTTTGGCGTTACTTATTTCCTGAATAGCGTTATACACTTCGTCCTGAATGGGTTTCATCAGGCTTTCCCGTTTTTTGAACAATTCGCCTTCAGGCCCGAAGTACTTGCGTTTCAGTTCCTGAGCTGCCTTCTCCTTGGCTACTATTTCGTCCTCACGTTTTACCTTCATATCATCCGACATGAAAACAAGTTCGGTCTGATAGTTTTTGTACAATTGCTGCACGTCTTTCATCATAGCATCCACTTCTGCCTGCCATTTTTTTGATACCTGGCTGAGTTGCTCGTTGGCACTTTCATAAGCCGGGATGTTTTTCATGATGTAACCCATGTCAACGGAAGCAAATTTTTGTGCCTGTGCAGCAAATCCCAATCCTGTAACGAGACAGAGAGTTAAAAGCATTTTTTTCATTTTCAGATAAGTTAGATTATGTTTTTTGTATAAAATAAGTATATGTGATAATGCTATATCAAATACTTTGCCAAAATTTATCGAACTGATAATTAGCTGATTAGTTGAATAGTTGGTTATCTGTAACAAGCACTACTTACATCCACACAACTATTCATCCACTTTTTACAATTCCTTACCAATTACGAAGTGGAACTGACTTCCGTGAGGCTTGTTTTCGCCCACCCGTGAGTCGAATCCATATCCCCAGTCAATACCCATCAGACCAAACATAGGAAGTACAATACGAACACCTACACCGGCAGTCCTTTTCAGTTTGAACGGGTTGTAATCGGATAGTTTGTTGAAACTGTTACCGGCTTCCAGGAATCCCAATGCCCAAATGGTGGCAGATTGTTCCAGCGAAATGGGGTATCTTAGCTCCAGGGTGAATTTGTTGTACAAATAACCTACACGACGTAATGCATTTCCATTCGAGTCGAATTCGTAGGGGGTCAGCTGACCTGTTTCATATCCGCGCATCGAAATATATTCGTTGGCATATCCGCCGTAGCCGGTCATACCGTCGCCACCGAACATGTAAGTACCGAAAGGAGTGCGGGCATTTTGATTGTAATGACCGATGTATGCAAATTCGGCACGGGTCATCAGCACCGGAGTTTTATCTATCGGCATCAGTGATGTAAAGGTCTTGGCACTGAATTTCCATTTATGATATTCCAGCCATTTGTAGCGTTCGGCATCAGACATGGCTGAGCTAGAATAATCCTTGCCGTTAATCAGTGAATAAGGAGGTGTGAATTCTACACCAAGTGAAAAAGTAGATCCTCTGCGTGTAAAAAGCGGATTATCAATGGAATTACGACTGGCCGTAAGACTTACGCTTAAGTTGTTGAAGTTGCCGTTGGTTACATTGGTTTCATACTGATACCAGTTTTTGATCATGTATCGCTGAAAGCCCAGCTGACCGTAGAAAGTAAAGTAGTCATCGGGCCATTTCAAGCGTTTCCCATACCCTATAGCTCCTCCAAGTGTACGGAAATACTTGTTTTTGTCCACCTCATTCTCGTAGCTTGTATTATATCCACCATATCCGCTTCCATATCCGCTTCCATATCCGCTTCCATATCCACCATATCCACCGTATCCACCGTATCCACCGTATCCACCGTAACCGGAGTACATATTCTGGTAAGAACTCAGATAGCGGTCGCTCATGCCCGACGTAGCTGAATAGTATAGTGATACAGAAAGCGAATTGGGTCTTTTTCCGCCCAGCCAGGGTTCAAGAAATGATAGACTGAATGAGGAATAATAATTACCGTTAGTACGGGCATCGATGGTAAATGTTTGACCTTCACCCTGGGGTACAATCCGGTATGTTTCGGGCTTAAAAAGATTCTGAATGGCAAAATTGCTGAATTTCAGTCCCACACTACCCACCAGACCGGCAGCTCCCCATCCGGCAGAAAATTCAATCTGGTCGCTCGATTTTGTTTCCAGGTTGTAGGTTACATCTACAGTTCCGTTTTCTTCATCCGGTTCGATGCCTACTTCTTTGTATAATTTTTCGTTTTCAAAATGCTGCATCTGAGCCAGATATTGAAGAGAACGAACAATGTCCTGTTGGCTGTAAAGCTGACCGGGTTTTGTAAATAATTCACGTCGGACCACATTTTCGTAAACACGGGTATTGCCCTTGATTATTACTTCGTTGATGGTAGCTGGTTTTCCTTCAGACAATCGCAGTTCGTAGTTGATTGTATCATTCTGAATCGAAACTTCAACCGGTTGAATATTGGAAAAAAGATATCCTTTATTTTGATAGTTTTTGATTACGGCGTCGTCGTCATTATTCAGTCTTTTCATCAATAAAGTGTGGTTGTAAATATCGCCTTTTTTTATACCCAGAAGCGCATTGAAATATTCTGAAGGATATACTGTATTGCCAATCCATGTTATATCTCCGAAATAATATTTATTACCTTCATCCACTGTCAGATAAATATCCACCGGTTTTCCATCGAAGGGCACTATACTGTCCGAAACAACGTAGGCATCCCGATAACCG
>JAGPGR010000319.1 GCA_018055865.1 Paludibacteraceae bacterium
GCCATTGATAATCTGAAAAAATACGAGAAAATTTTTCCGCAGGTACTCAGAAACGATATGTACTACCTGGGCATCAGCTATTTGAAAACCGGGAAACCCGACGATGCGGTGAAATATCTCTCGCAGGTTACCATTGAGCCCGATGAAATGTCCGAAAACGCTTATCTGCAACTCGGCAATGCCTACGTGGCACTCGGTAACAAGGACAATGCGCGCCTTGCATTCGAAGCTGCCACACAGACCAACTTCAACACCAAAGTACGGGAGGAAGCCCTTTTCAACTATGCCCTGACGACTTACGAAACCAATACGGCATTCGGAGAGTCGGTCAAAGCATTCGAACAGTTTATTAAGGAATTTCCAAATTCGGCCAATATGGACAAAGCGTACGATTATTTATCATCCGTATATTTGACTTCAAAAAATTACGAGGCTGCCTATCAGTCGGTTTCAAACATCAAAACGCTCACTCCCAAACTTATGGAAACAAAACAATACCTGGAATATCAGCTTGGTACAGAGTCGTTTGCGGGAGGAAATTATCAGAGAGCTATTGAGTTTTTCACCAAAGCCATCCAAACAGCTCCAACCGGACGGTATCTGGCCGACAGCTATTTCTGGAGAGGCGAAAGCTATTACCGTACCCGGGAGTTTGTGCGGTCAGTTTCCGATCTGAATGCATTCTTTTCACAACTTAACGTACAAAGCAATCCGAACTACACGCAGGCACACTATGCGCTTGGATACGCTTATTTCAGCCAGAAAAAATACAACGAATCGCTTTCATCGTTTCTGAAATATGTAAACGAAGAAAAAAATGTATCCGCTTCCACGTATGCCGATGCACTCAACCGCATTGGCGATGCATACTTTTCCAACCGCAACTTTACCAAAGCCGAAGAATATTATCAAAAGGTAATGAATACGACCTACAACGGCGATTATGCACTTTTCCAGTCGGCTTACATGACGGGATTGAACAAAAATTACAACCAGAAAATCACGAAACTTGAGCAATTGCTGAGCAAGTATCCTAACTCCGAATACGGTGACGATGCGCTCTATGAAATGGCGCGGGCTTACCTCATGCTCGAAAATAATGCTAAAACCACCGACACATACAATCGGCTCATTGCCACATATCCAAACAGCAACCTGGCCCCGAAAGCAGTATTGGAAACCGGAATGGTTTACTTCAACGAGCATGACTTCGACCGGGCAATACCCGCATTCAAAAAAGTGGTAGCCGAATATCCTGCCAGCGAAGAAGCGGAAACTGCCCTTGAAAGTCTCGAAACCATTTACATCAACACCAACAAGGTGGATGAATACCTGGATTATTCCAAATCGCTCGGGAAAAATATCGAAAGCGGAAACATGACCAGGGCTGACTCCATTATGTTCGTTGCTGCCGAAAAACAATACATGGCCGGCAATCACAGTGAAGCTGCATCGGGCTTGAAAGCTTACCTGAACCGGTATTGCCCGGGAGGAAAATTTTGTACCATAGCTCAGTACTACCTGGCCGACAGCTATTACTCGGCCGGCGACAAACTGAAAGCTCTGGATGAATATGTAAAAATTCTGGATACACGTGGTAATCCTTATACAGAAGAAGCGGCCCTTCGCGCTGCCGAAATTGCATACGACCAGAAAGATTACACGGCATCGCTCCGCTACTTCAAACGCCTGGAACTGGCAGCTCAAACTACCGAAAATAAAAATATAGCCCGGCTTGGCGTGTTACGTACAAGCTATTTCCTCAACAATACGGATGAAACCATTCAGATAGCTAACGAGATCATTTCGGACTCCAAATCTTCGGCTCAAATGCGTACGGAAGCGCTGCTCAACCGAGCAAAAGCCTTCATCCGGCAAAACAAACTGAACGAGGCGCTGAAAGACCTGAAAGAAATGAACATCGACACGCGCACCTCCATCGGCGCCGAAGCCAAATTTGCCTTGTCGGAAGTGCTTTTCAAGCTCAACCGGCTGAACGAATCCGAGAAAGAAGTGCTTGATTTTGCCAAAAAGGGAACTCCGCATCAGTACTGGCTTGCACGCAGTTTCATTGTACTTTCGGATATTTACATCCAGAAAGGAGATGATTTTCAGGCAAAACAATATCTGCTGAGTTTGCAAAAAAACTATACGGTGAAAGATGACGTTCAGGAAATGATTATCGAGAGAATGGCCAAAATTGACGAACGTTCGAAGGATAGAGTAATAAAGTAAGAAACCCTAAATCTCCCACTTCGACTCGACTCAGTGACCGGTAGAGGGACTATTCAAAAATTGCTAACATAAAAAATTGTCTAAAATGAATACTAAGATATTTTCTTTCCTGTTGTTGATTTTTGCGCAGGTAATGCCGGCGGTAACAGCACAAAATAACGACACAGTAGTACATAAAAGTGTAACGGTAACCCGTGAATTTCAGCCGGTTATCTTTGATGCCGGCAAAATTATTACGTCGCCTGCTGTGGTGGAGCCATCGGTTGAGAAATCGCGACCGGTGTATTCGGATATTACGGCTCCGCTCAATATGGATTACAACGTACATCTGCTGAAACCCGAAGAACTGCTGCATAAGCCGCTTCCGGCCAAAAACGGTTTTCTGCGAATTGGTGCAGGTTATCCGCTAAACACACTGGGTGACTTCATGTACCCAATTTTGAACAACAAGAAAAACCGGCTCGACGCCGGACTGCACCACCTGGGAGCCTGGAGTGATAAAATTCACTCAAAAACTACCGGATCGCTTCAGTTCAATCATTTGTTCGACAAACTGGATTTGTATGCCGGAGTGGGTGGAAGCCACGATTATTTCAACTTTTATGCCCGAGGTTTCGCCGGCACCGACCCGGCAATTATGTCGGATGTGGCTTCTAAATTCGGTGATGCCACCTACTCTACTCCCGAAGATAAATCTGTTTCTCTGTATCAACTTTCGGCATTGCCGCTCAATGATACTCACTGGCGTATGAATACGCACGTAGGTGCCCGATCGTTGCCATTAGCCGACGATTTGATTTATGACGCCAGTCTCAACTACGATTTATCCAAATCTGCCGGAAACGATCTGATGGAAAATCAGCTGCGGTTAAACGG
>JAGPGR010000320.1 GCA_018055865.1 Paludibacteraceae bacterium
CCTCTGGCCTGATTGGTTAGAATAGCAAATAATCCACGTGCCTCGGCATCCATTTTGGCAAAAATAGCATCAGCTTCTCCTTTCGCATTTAATCGAATTCTCTCGGCTTCCGCTTCGGCTTCTATGACCAGTTTTTGCTTGGCAATCTGTGCCGGAACTACGATGTTGGCTGTTTCGGTGGAACGTTCGCGCTCGGCACGGGCATTTTCGGCCAGTTTTTCAGCCACGTAGGCTTCCTCCAGGGCTTTTGCTTCCTGCACTTTTTCGGCGGCAGTAGCCAGTCTGGCCGATTCGGCCTCTTTTTCACGGCGTAAAGCGTCCGATTGCGCTATCGTTATTTTAGCGGTATTTTCTCCCTGAACGGCGGTTGCATTGGCCTCGGATGTTTTGATACGGGTAAGTTTGTCAGCCTCTGCTTTCCCTATCAATTCGTCTTT
This sequence comes from Paludibacteraceae bacterium, assembly GCA_018055865.1. Taxonomy (GTDB): domain Bacteria; phylum Bacteroidota; class Bacteroidia; order Bacteroidales; family Paludibacteraceae; genus UPXZ01. The sequence continues at coordinate 438 of JAGPGR010000320.1, forward strand.
CATTGCTGTTGCTATGTTGATCTCACGGTCTTTGTCAGCCACAGCTTTACCGGTTTCACCGATTTTTTCCTGTTCGGCAACCGATATTTTGGCTTCATTGATGGCTTTTGCAGCAGCTTCTTTACCCAACGCTTCGATGTAGCCGGATTCGTCTTTAATGTCGGTTACATTTACATTAATCAGCTTTAAACCTACTTTTCGCAGCTCATTATCAACTACTTTTGATATAGCTTCCAGAAATTTGTCGCGGTCGGAATTGATTTCTTCGATAGTCATGGTGGCTATTACCAAACGCAACTGACCAAAAAGGATATCGGAGGCAAGTTCTTTTATTTTATCGGGAATAAGACCCAGCAATCTTTCGGCTGCCGTATTCATGGTTTCCGGCTCGGTAGAAATGGCAATGGTAAAGCGCGAAGGCACGTCTACACGGATATTTTGACGACTCAGCGCATTGGTCAGATTGGCTTCGATGGAGAGGGGTTTCAGATCCAGATAGGCATAATCCTGAATTACAGGCCAGATAAAGGCACCACCACCGTGAATACATTTGGCCGAAGAGCCGCCGGTGCGACCGTACACAACCAGGATTTTGTCCGAAGGACAACGTTTGAAACGGGAAACAAGGGCAAGGATAGTTACAAAAATAACTATTGCCAGTACTACGATAAGCAATAATGGTGATGAAAGCATAATTTTTAAATTTTTTCTACGATTAATACATTTTTATTTTCTATTCTGACCACTTTCACCGTTGTATGTGAAGGTATGGGCTCAGGTGAGTCGGTCATGGCTTCGAGTTCACGCACCGAACCTTTTACGCTTATCAGAATCTTTCCGTTTCCTGATCGGCTTTTTGGGATAGTGAGATAGACTTCGGCAGTTTTGCCAAATGTTTCGTCCACGTTGAAAGAGTCATCTTCTGACAAACGCATGAGCTGTTTGATTACCACAAAAAAAATCCCCACAAATACAATTCCAATGACAAATGCCAATATGAAAAGGAGCGTTTTACTGCCAATAATGTTGTAAAAAGCGATGCCCGACCAACTGAAACCTAACAGAAAATTGATAAGATTACGGAGTGAGAAAAGCTGAAAAGGTGCTTCGGTATCACTAAAATCGCTGTCAAAGTCGGCAGTAACGCCGTCCATTGAATTGCCTCCGACAAAAGTCATAATAGCCTGAATGATAAAAATGATGCTTACAGGTATAGCAATGTACCAAAATGCACGAAGTAAAGGTTCTAAAGATTGTAGAATTTCCATGGTGTAAAATTTTGTCTCCAAAGTTAAATATAACTTGTGAATATGCAAGAATAAAATACAACATTATTTAGGAAATGTTCGTAATGAAAAACACACAACCGTAGGGTTAGAAAATATTTATATTGAATCAGATAAATTTATATCGAATCAGATAATTGAATGATTTACATCCCTTTTTTGACAAATAAATACTCTATCGAATAATTAAAAATCGTTACATTTGTCAACTAATCTTACCGATTAAAAAACCGAAATAAATGAAAAAGAAAATAATCCTGGTTGCAGTGATTGCTTTTTTGGGATTTGAAGCAGCTCAACTTCATGGTCAAACCACAAGTGAAAGCAGTTATTTCGCAGCTCAACCCATACCTGATCGCACTGTCACATTCAATATATCTGACCCGGGTGTGAGTAAACCTATCATCTGGGGACTGGATTTGGCATGGCTTGACGAAGGAAATATTCGTCGTGGCGTAGCCTTTATGGGTATAGATCGGGTGGATGTTGTAAGGTCATCTTTTACACCGACTTCTGCGTTGGTTAATGGCGATTTGCAGTCCACTGAACTCAGCAGACTTAATCAACGATTGACTATTATAAAAAACAGGCTTGGACCAAATACACAAGTGGTGCTTAATTGTGACCATCCAACCGTTGATCCCTCATTTGTGGGTAATGCAGCGAACTGGGCGGCATTGATTGATGTAACTACAAGACGCCATCAGGAAGCAGGACGCACTGTAATAACCGTTTCCCCCTTTAATGAGCCGGATTATTCTGCCACAGGGCAAGGTACTCTAACCGATTTTTTTAATATTTCCGGTGAGTTGAGAAAAAATCCCCGGTTTGATGGTATTCGTATATCCGGAGGTAATACTCTTAACTGTGATCAGGCTTTGCCCTGGTACAACAATCTGAAAAGCAGGCTGGATGAAGGAAATACGCATCAACTTGCCGGAAACTTCGATAATTATGCAAACTTTTACAGAACCGTAAAAACCAACGGTCATCATGGTACTAATGATGAATTGCACAATGTGATGGAGGCAATGGTGGGGGTGGAATATGGCATGCAGACCGGTATCTGGTGGGGAACTGCCGAATATGCCCGTGGAGAATTTGTAAAAGCAAGTGATGGTGTCAGGATAGGATATGCCGAGCATCGTCCAAACTGGACTGCTGCATCTGTTTATCGGAGTCCTGAGGGAAAAATTCAGGCTTTCGGAGGAACATCAGAGCGACAGGCGGTAGCAACAACGTATCGTTTCTTATCAAAAGAAATGGATGTGTACTATGATGGTTATGGTCCTCAGCGTGAATATACGAAGGTGCTTCCGGGTGGCAATGGATACCAAAACGGACAATCAAATGCCGAAAGAGTAGTGAGTATTACTACCGGTGAAGG
>JAGPGR010000321.1 GCA_018055865.1 Paludibacteraceae bacterium
AGATAAGAGCCGTCCTTTCATAGTCCAGAGTCATGGCGTGGATGTAAAGGTATATGGTACCGTTTTTAATGTGGATGCAAAAGATGAAAATGCAGAAGTTAATGTGAGTCTCCTCTCTGGCTCAGTCGCGGTATCCTCTGGTAACGATGCTAAGATGATTAAACCGGGAGAAATAGCCGTTTGCGAGAAAAATACCGGACGAATAAGCGTTGAGAAATCAGATGTGAAATTTGCAGCCATGTGGGCAAAAGAATCAATCAGCTTTGAAAAGAAATCAATCAGGGAATTGTCAAAACATCTTTCCAAATGGTACGGTGTAAAAATGATTTTGGATCCATCTATTCCGGAAGAACAGGCCTATACCTTTACTATAACGGATGAACCGTTTGAGGAGATATTGCGTTTAATGGCTCGTATAAACCCTATTCAGTATAGTTTTAACGAAGATAATGTAGTTATAATCACTCCAAAAAAATAAACTTTCTAATTCTTATGCCTATGATGATAGAAAAAATGTGTTAGCCATTTTTGCTCGATGTTGAGCTAAGTAAGATTAATGTCAATTAAATAATTTATTTATGGAAAATCATTTCTCTAAGTTTTTTAAACGAGGAGGGCGCTTATTATTGCTTGTAGCCCTTACTCTTTACGTAGGAGAGCCGACTTATATTCGAGCCTCCGAACAAGCAAAGACAATTACAGTTGAGTTAAAAGATGTTTCGCTATCCAAAGCAATGAGTGCGATTGAAAAGGCCAGCGGATATTCTTTTTTTTATGATGAAAGAAAAACTGATTTGTCGCATGTCGTTAACCTGAATATGCGAAATGAGGAGATCACAAAGGTTCTTACCGAAATGCTTAAGAATACCAATCTGACGTTTGAAATTTCAAACAACCAGATTGCTCTTATTCCTAGAACAAGGACGGGCGAAGCTAATGTAAGCCCTGAAATGTCTTATTCTAAAAATCAGCAGGATAAAAAAATCAAAGGTGTTGTGAAGGATGCTTATGGTGAAACAATTATCGGAGCTTCTGTTGTTGTAAAGGGTACCACAACTGGTACCGTAACTGATATGGATGGAGGCTTTTCGCTTGACGTTCCAACAGGTACAACTCTTGAAGTTTCATACGTTGGTTATTTAACACAAGTTGTAGTAGCCAACAGTACTTCGCTAAGCATTGTGTTGAAGGAAAATTCCACACAATTAAGTGAAGTTGTTGTTACTGGTTTTGGTTTGGCTCAGAAAAAAGCAACATTAACAGGAGCTGTATCTTCAATTGGAGCCAATGACTTGAGTCGTTCGGTATCTTCAACTACTTCTGGAGCGTTGGTAGGTAAAATTGCAGGTGTTAACTCTCGTCAGGCCGACGGTCGTCCGGGTTCTACTACCTCCATTCAAATCCGCAACATGGGAAATCCTCTGTATGTAATCGATGGAGTGCAGAAGGATGCAGCACAATTTAATAACATCGACTTTAACGACATTGAATCGATCGCCGTATTGAAAGATGCTTCTGCGGCTATTTATGGTGTTCGCGCGGCCAATGGGGTTGTGGTTGTTACTACTAAAAAGGGAGGTAAGAACACCAAAAATACGGTAACGTTGAATGCACATTACGGATGGCAGTCATTATCAAACTTCCCAGATCCGGCCGATGCTGCCACGTACGTAGAAAATTACATCCAGTCTCAGACCATTCAAGGTAAATCACTTACCTGGACTAAAGAGGATCTGGCAAAATGGCAACAGGGAACAGAGAAGGGATATCAACCATTCGACTGGAAGAATTATATTTGGGAAACAGCTCCACAGGAATATGTGAATGCAAACGTTTCGGGAGGTTCTGATAAAATCAACTATTATTTTAGTTTAGGTCACTTGAATCAGGATGCCATGATTGTGAACTACGGCGGGTTTACCCGTTCCAATGTACAAATGAATATTGAATCGCAGGTAACTGAAAAGTTGAAACTTGGCGCCTCCATGAACGGCCGTATCGAGAAGCGTATGAATCCAGGCGTACCTGGAGGTGACGACTATTGGTTGCCTCTTTTTGGTACTTACAGAAACTTGCCAACGGTTCGTCCGTTTGCCAATGATAATCCGAAATATCCAACCATGACATCGACGGATTCTGGAACCAATTTTGCCTGGTTGAATTACGATTTATCTGGAAAAATGGAAGATACAAAGCGCGTGATTCAAATGAACTTTGATGCGGAGTATAATATTTTTGAAGGACTGAAGGCGAAAGCTATGTTTGGTTACTTTTTATCTAACAGAAAACATGATAATCAGGAATATACTTACAAGTTGTATCGTTACGATGAAGCAACGGATACTTATCCTGTGATGTTTGAAAATAACAATCCATGGAGGGAACGTACTACCGAAATGGTTGAAGAGGTTATTTCTAATATTCAATTGTCTTATAACAAGAAAATTTCTGAGCATTCAATTGCTGCAGTTCTTGGTCTTGAGTCAATTAAAAAAGATTCTCCTAGAAACTGGGTACATGCTATTCCAGCTTCCAATGCTTTGCATTTGATTACTTATGAAACAATGGATACCTACGATGATACAGGAAATAATACCGAAGCTCGCTTGGGTTGGTTGGGTCGCGTAAATTATGATTTTGCCAATAAGTATTTGATTGAACTTTCTGCTCGTTACGATGGATCCTGGAAATTTCCTCCACATCACCGTTGGGGATTCTTCCCTTCTGCATCTGTTGGTTGGAGAATTTCGGAAGAAGGTTTCTGGAAAGATAGTAGAATCGCATCTGTTTTTAGTGATTTAAAACTTCGTGGATCTTATGGTTTAATGGGAGACGATATGGAAACTGATGGCGACCCGAACAGAGATTTGTACCGTCCTTTCGACTACATGAGTGGTTATAATTACAAAAACGGAGGTTCTGTAATTGATGGTAAATATACGATCGGTACAGTGCCAAGAGGTTTGCCTGTTACCACTATATCATGGCTTGAAGCAAAGATTCTGGATATTGGTTTCGATGCTAGTTTCTTACAAGGAAAACTAACAGGAACATTCGACTTCTTCCAACGTAAACGGACTGGTTTGCCTGCATCGCGTTATGATGTG
>JAGPGR010000047.1 GCA_018055865.1 Paludibacteraceae bacterium
GGCTGGTGAATGAAATCAAACACTTTTTCTAACTCCGCTGTGATGCCCGGATTTGCCGTAAACAGCGTAAAATCGGTATAAACTGCTGCATTTCCTTCATGAAAATTTCCGGTGCTTACGGCTGCAATTCGTTTACCGTTTTTCTTTTTGATCAGGGTTAGTTTACTATGTATTTTCAGACCTTCCACTCCGAAAGTTATCTGTACACCGGCTTCTTCCATTCGCTGCGCCCACTGGATATTGTGCTCCTCGTCAAAACGGGCACGCAATTCTATTACTGCAGTCACCTGTTTGCCGTTTCTGGCTGCAAAAATCAACGCTTTGGCCACTTTGGAGCGATGAGCCATGCGGTAAAGTGTGATTTTGATACTTTTTACATCCGGATCAATAGCTGCTTCGCGTAACAACTGAACGTACTGAGAAAAGCTGTAGTAGGGATAATGCAGAAATAAATCCTGCTTTTCAATGGCTTTAATAACCGAATCGGCAGCTTTAATTGTCTCATTCTCAATACCTGTTGTCTTTTGATACACAAGGTCTGATCTTCCCATCGTGGGGAAATCCATGAAATCTTTGAAATTGTGATATCTTCCGCCGGGGATAATGGTTCCGGATTTTTTGAAATTTATTTTTTTTAACAGGTATTTTTTCATGTCGTCAGACATGCTGCTATCGTATATAAATCTGAGTGGAGAGCCATACCGGCGGCTTTTTATTCCTTTGCTTACTTTATCCACGATTCCTTCACCCAGTTCAGCTTCTATCTCCATTTCGGAGTCGCGGGTGATTTTGATGGTATATACTTCAAATGTATCGTAGGGAAGGCTTTTGAAAAGCTGCGGCATACACAGACGAATTACATCGTCCAGAAATATTACGTATTTGTTATCATCCACCCTCGGCAAGACCAGAAAACGTGAATATTCCGTTCCGGGCATTTCTATCAGAGCATATTTTTTGTCGGCAGGTTTTAGGCTGTTTTTTAATTTCACGAAGAAATAAATGCGGGCATCCTGCATTTCCGGAAATGTTTTTCCTGAACCAGAGAGCATAACGGGCGTTATGGCATCTTCCAAATGTTTGTCGTAATAGCTTGTTACGAATGCTTTTTGTTCATCATTCAGCTCCGATTCCTCAATGATAAATATTTTTTCGGCTTTCAGTTGCTCTTTTATCTGCTGAAAGTTGGATTCCATCACTGCCTGAAGAGATGAAGTCATTTTAGAGATTTTTTTCAAAATAACTTCAGGCTTGTCTTTGTTTAGCCCCGGATTTATCTTCATTTCAGACATGCGCTGCAAGGTGGCAACTCTCACTCTGAAAAATTCATCGAGATTGTTTGAGAATATTCCCAGAAACTTAAAACGTTCTATCAAAGGCACTTTGGGGTTAGCTGACTCCTGAAGTACCCGGTCGTTGAAATACAACCAGCTTATTTCTCTGTTAATAAAATCCCATTTAGCTTTTTTGCTCATATACTCTTGATTCGTAAACATTTACAAATGTACTAAATTAATTTCAATATAAATTTATTGATTGATAAATTTATAATTGAGAAGAAAATCTTTTTTATCTTTATTTTCAGGATAGAATTGCTAAACCAAAACGTGAATTAATTGCTTATTAAAATTAAAATAAACAGAAATGAATTTTAAATCTTAATTTATACGAAAATCTGATTAAAATCAATTTTCAACTTATTTTATTTCACTATCTTTGTCTGGTTTTCAGTAGTTTTCATTTTGCTGAATTCTTCTTTTTCTTCAATTTTAACAGAGTTTAAAAATCACATCTATAATCATTTAATAATCAATAACGTGGATAATTTTTCAATGAATTTGAATCCTCTCGTGGCATTTTTGAAAAAATCGCCCAAAGAGTTTACAAAAGCTGACATCATTCATTATGTGGAAGCCAACGACATTAAAATGATTGATTTTCGGTACGTGGCCGGCGATGGCCGGCTAAAAATGCTCAATTTCGTCATTACCAACAGGCAATACCTCGAACAAATCCTTTCATCAGGCGAGCGGGTGGATGGGTCAAGCCTTTTTCCCAATTTCATACATGCCGGTTCGAGCGATTTGTATGTCATTCCGCGTTTTTCTACCGCTTTTCTCGATCCTTTCAACGAAATTCCAACTTTGTCGATTTTTTGCTCATTCTTCAACAAAGACGGCGAACCGATGGAAAATTCGCCCGAATATATTCTGAAAAAAGCGACACAGGCTTTCACCCGGGTAACCGGCATGAATTACCAAACGATGGGCGAACTGGAATTTTATGTGATAGGCAGCCGTGAAGATGCGTTCCCTATTCCCAATCAAAGAGGCTATCACGAGGCAGGTCCTTTTACCAAATTCGAACAATTTCGCCGCGAATGTATGCTTTACATCGCTCAGGCAGGTGGAATGATAAAATACGGACACTCAGAAGTAGGTAATTTTACACTGGGCGACAATATTTATGAGCAGAATGAAATCGAATTTCTGGTAACAGATGCCTGTGATGCTGCTGATCAGCTGGTAATAGCAAAATGGATTATCCGCAATATGGCTTACCGGTATGGTCTGGATGTAACATTTGCTCCGAAAATTACAACTGCGAAAGCCGGAAGCGGAATGCATATTCATACCCGGATTACTAAAAATGGTGTAAATCAGTACGTTACTGATGGTGCTCTGAACGATACGGCCCGCAAAGCCATTGCCGGATACATGACTTGCGCTGCTTCGCTCACTGCTTTTGGTAATATGAATCCTACGTCGTACTTCCGCCTGGTACCCCATCAGGAAGCTCCTACAAGTATTTGCTGGGGCGACCGTAACCGCTCAGTGCTTGTGCGTGTGCCTCTGGGCTGGACAGGCAGCAACAACATGGTAGCTATGGCAAATCCGAAAGAAATTGCAACAAAACACGACCATTCAGACAAGCAAACCATCGAATTCCGGTGTCCGGATGGAAGCGCCGACATTTATCTGCTCCTGGCAGGTTTGTGTGTGGCGGCCCGTCATGGTTTTGAAATGGAAAACGCACTGGAAATAGCCGCTAAAACCTACGTGGATGTGAATATTCACCGCGAAGAAAATCGTCAGAAAATGGAATCACTGGCACAATTACCTGCATCCTGCTGGGAGTCGGCATTGGAACTGGAGAGAAATCGGGCTGTTTTTGAACAATACGGTGTTTTCAATAAGCAAATTATCGATGACACAATACGTCAGTTGAAATCTTATAACGATCAGCACATTCGCGAAGAAATAGCGAATAATCCACCCAAAATGGCCGAAATGGTCGATACTTATTTTTATTGCGGTTAAAGAACGCGGCTAAAAACAAAAAGCGGATATCAAAAGTGATGATTTCCGCTTTTTTTAATACTTGCACAATTTAACAAGTATATATTTTTCGGGTATGCCTGCTGCAAAGTCAGATGGATTTATCTGTACATTTTTTCCTGTACAGCTTTCACATCTTCGGATACCAGATAATCGTCGTAATCCATCTGCTTGTCGATAATTCCGTGGGGTGTGAGTTCGATAATCCGGTTGCAGACTGAATGAATGAATTCGCGGTCGTGCGACGACATCAGCACATTGCCTTTGAAGTTTATCAGCGTATTGTTAAAGGCTTGGATAGACTCCAGATCCAGGTGATTGGTAGGAGAATCGAGCACCATCACATTGGCATTGGCCAGCATCATGCGTGCTATCATGCAACGCATTTTTTCTCCTCCCGAAATTACACTTGCTTTTTTGAAAATTTCTTCGCCGCTGAAAAGCATTTTTCCCAGATAACTGCGTATGAATGATTCGGTTGTATCGCTGGAATATTGGGCAAACCAATCGGAAATACTCATTTCGGTATTGAAAAACGAGGAATTATCCAACGGTAAATAAGCGTTAGTAATTGTAACTCCCCAGTTATAGGTCCCTTTATGATCTTTGTCATGCCCGCTTATGATTTCAAAAAATGCGGTCATTGCGCGCGGATCACGACTTACAAAGGCTATTTTGTCGTTTTTCTCTACATTGAAATTCACATCTTTGAAAAGCAAAGTGCCATCCTCTGCTGTTTTGCTTAGCCCTGCCACTTCCAGCACCATGTTGCCGGGTTCGCGCTCAGGAGTAAAAATAATTCCCGGATAACGGCGCGTAGAGGGCTGTATCTCATCCACATTCAGTTTCTCGATCATCTTCCGGCGGCTTGTTGCCTGACGCGATTTTGCCACGTTGGCACTAAAGCGGCGGATAAATTCTTCCAGTTCTTTCTTTTTATCTTCAGCTTTTTTGTTTTGATTGCGCTGTTGCTCGAGAGCCAACTGACTCGACTCGTACCAGAAAGAATAATTCCCGGCAAAAAGCGATACTTTGCCGTAGTCAATATCTACGGTGTAAGTGCTCACCGAATCCAGAAAATGGCGGTCGTGCGACACTACGAGTACCGTATTTTCATAATTGGCCAGATAATCTTCGAGCCACATCACCGTATCGAGGTCAAGGTCGTTGGTAGGCTCATCCAGCAACAAATTATCCGGTTTGCCAAACAAAGCACGAGCCAGTAATACTTTCACTTTTTCATTTCCGCTCAGTTCTTTCATGAGCATATAATGCTTGTCTTCTTTTATTCCAAGTCCACTCAGAAGCGCGGCAGCATCACTTTCGGCATTCCAGCCGTTCATTTCAGCAAATTTTTCTTCCAGTTCCGATGCACGCATTCCATCGGCGTCGGTAAAGTTTTCTTTCAGATATATGGCGTCTTTTTCTTCCTTTATTTTCCAAAGTTTTTCGTGTCCCATCATCACAGTATCGAGCACTGTTACTTCATTAAACTCGTGGTGGTCTTGCTTCAACACCGAAAGTCGTTCGCCCGGACCAAACTGAATAGATCCGCGTGTAGGATCAAGTTCGCCGCTCAGCATACGGATGAGTGTGGATTTGCCTGCACCGTTGGCCCCTATTACACCGTAGCAGTTGCCGGGTGTAAATTTGAGATTTACATCCGAAAAAAGTACACGTTTGCCGAATTGGATAGCAAGATTTGAAACAGTTATCATAAAAAAAATTATTGGCCATCTAACCCCCAAGATGGAGAATTTTGAGCCTAATTAAAAGGTTTATATAAAAAATAAGATTATCCACAATTAATTCCTTGAAGAAAACTTTCAGGATAAATTATGAATAATCAGTAGAAAATGAAAATTTATCAAATATATAAATTATCACTAACCCACTAAAATTTTCCCATTTGCGGATAAAGGGGTCGTTGATTTTACTCAATTATACCTATCTGACGTGCAATCTTTGATATTTTTTCAATCGATTCGTCTATTTGTTCAAAAGTATGCGTTGCCATTAATGAGTAGCGAATCAGTGTATCTTCCGGACTTACGGCTGGAGTCACCACCGGATTTACAAATACACCATCATCCATGAGCATTCGGGTAAGTGTAAATGTTTTCATATTATCCCTTACATATAGCGGAATGATAGGTGTTTCGGTTGGTCCGATTTCAAAACCGGCTTTTTCGAAACCTTCTTTAGCCCGTTTTGTATTTGCCCAGAGTTGGTCTTTTCGCCACGTTTCTTCAGCCATCACATCCAGTGCAGCCAGCACACATCCTGTAGATGCGGGAGTAATGGAAGCACTGAAAATAAGTGTTCGTGATGTGTGTTTCAGATAGTTGATAATGTTTTCGTCGGCAGCAATAAAACCTCCGATTGTACCCAGCGACTTACTGAATGTTCCCATTATAAGGTCTACGTCATCCGAGACTCCGAAATGTTCGCAAACTCCGGCTCCTGTAGTTCCGAATACTCCAAGTGAATGAGCTTCGTCAACATAAAGCGATGCGTTGTATCTTTTGGCTAATTCTACCATCTCTGGCAATCTGGCCACATCACCTTCCATACTGAATACTCCATCGGTAACAATAAGTTTCACTCTGTCAGTTTCGCACTTTTTTAGTACTTTCTCCAGGTGTTCCATATCATTGTGCTTGTATTTCAGCGTTTTGCCGAAAGTGAGTCTTTTGCCTTCGATGATGGATGCATGATTGCGTTCGTCGAAAATCAAATAGTCATCACGCCCCACTAAGCTCGGAATTACGCCTGAATTAACAGTAAATCCAGTTGGGAAAACTAATGCTGATTCTTTATGAACTAATTTAGCCAGTTTTTCTTCCAGCTCGAGGTGAATATCAAGAGTGCCGTTAAGAAACCTGGATCCGGCGCAACCCGTACCGTATTTTTCAATTGCTTTTATGGCACCTTCTTTTAGTTTTGGATGGTTGGTTAGTCCCAGGTAGCTGTTTGAACCAAACATCAGCACAGACTTACCATCTATTTTAACAACTGTGTCCTGATCAGATTCGATAGGACGAAAGTAAGGGTATAGACCCAATTTTTTTACTTTTTGAGGCTCCTGATATTGAGCCAACAAGTTACTTAAAAAACTCATAAGTTGTATTTCAAATTTTCAGGGTGCAAAGATACAATATTTTTTATTGAAAAATCAGTTTTTTTGAAATTCTTATCCAACTACATGGAGATCAAGCTTATATCATGCCAGAAATTCGGATAGGATTTGCTCACAACCGAAGGATTTCGTATTGTAACAGACTGTAACAGTGCTGCGGGAGCAAAAGCCATGGCCATTCGGTGATCTTCGTAGGTAGAAATTACGGGATCTTCGTCGGCCGTACATTTTTCTCCATTCCAGGCAAGGGTTCCCTCGGCTGGCTCATGGAGTACATAGCCCAGTTTTCTCAATTCATGTATCAGTGCTTCTATTCGGTTGGTTTCTTTTATCTTCAGACTTTGTAATCCGCTGAAAATAAAGGTAATGTCTTTCAGACAGCAAGTTACTGCCACTGTTTGCGCCAAATCCGGAATGTTTGTAAAATCAAGGAAAAAGTTTTTAACCAGTGTTTCTTTGTTGGGCAACAAAATTACTCCATCTTCTGCATATTCGGTGGTTACACCCAGTGATTTGAATATCTCAGCAATCTCACTATCACCCTGATAGCTTTCTTTTTTCAATCCTTTCAACCGGATTTTTCCTTTTCCGGACAGTGAGAGAATTTCATACCAGTACGAAGCAGCCGACCAGTCGGATTCCACCCGAAACCGGACAGGATTGTAGATTTGAGGTCTTATACTAATTTTATCGCCCGAAAAATCGATTTTTACACCAAAATCCTCCATCATTTTTTTTGTCATCAGAATGTAAGGTGTCGAAATTACATTGCCCTGAAGGTTGATTTTCAATCCCTTCTGCATGTATGGTGCAATCATCATCAGGGCCGAAATGTACTGGCTGCTAATGCCGCCGTTCAAATTTATTTCACCACCCGTCAGAGCACTTCCGAAAATTTTAAGAGGTGGAAATCCTTTATTTTCAATGTATTCTACTTTTCCTCCCAATTGGTTGAGTGCATCTACAAGTATTCGGATGGGGCGTTGCTTCATCCGTTCGCTCCCCGTAATAGTCCATTCGCCTACAGTTTTGGCCAGAAATGCCGTCAGAAATCGCATGGAAGTGCCGGCTGCACCCACATCAAAATAATTGCTGTTGCTGTCAAAAACATTGACCATTACGCGGGTATCGTCACAGTCCGAAAGGTTTTCAACTTCGTGAGGACTATATGATAACGCATTCAGTATCAACGCTCTGTTGCTGATGCTTTTGGATGCTGGAAGATTGATTTCCAACTGAATCTTTTCCGGATGAAGTGCAAGAGTGATAACTGATTCCATGAAAATATTTTAAAAAAAACGAAACTTCCTGTTTCTGAAAAAGAAACAGGAAGTCAAAAGTAGTTATTTTCTGTGATTTACAAAAATCTATCGGCCTACATTAGTTTCAATTAATCCGGCAAATGCCTGCATAAATCTTCCAAAGAAATCTTTTGTGCTGTCGTCGGTAAGTTTACCCGATTCATCAAACAAGCTCATTGCATTGCTGATATATGCTTCGGGCTGAGCCAATACAGCCATATTGAGGAAAGCTAATGTTTGGCGCAGGTGATGATTGGCACCGAATGCACCTGTTCCACCTATTGTTACGCTCACAATCGCAGCAGGTTTAGCATTCCAAACACTCTGTCCCCAAGGGCGTGATGCTATGTCAATTGCATTTTTCAGCACACCCGGAACGGAGCGATTGTACTCAGGAGTTACAAAAAGCACAGCATCTAAACTTTTTACTTTATTGCGGAAATCAACCCAGGACTGAGGCGGTGTTAAATCCAAATCTTCACTGTAAAGTTCCAGATTTCCTATTTCAAGAAATTCGAAGCTCATATTCTCCGGAGCATTTTCTACCAAAGCATTGGCTGTTTTTTTGTTGAATGATTCTTTGCGCAGGCTGCCTACCACAACCCCAATTTTGAATTGTTTCATTTTTTTGTATTTGTTTTTGATGTTATTTTTTAATTTTTATTCTAATCATCTAACAAATCAATTTCAAAATAGTTTGAATTTATTTTGTTTATTATATATCGACGAATTTTATAATCCTTATGTCTAATCAAAAAAAACTCTGCTAACGTTTTGAATTTTAGCAGAGTTATTCGATGTTTTGAACTTATAGAATGGCAAAGAAAAGCGTTGTCATAAAAAAATTATATACTAAAAGTTCTGTAATGTGTCTCTTGAGGGATTTAGGGGCCAGCTGGTTACTTTTTAATTTTCATCAGCCGCCAACATGTAAATACCTTCTACATCTTCTGCCGATAATTTAACGAAATTTCCAACACCCCGTTTATCCATTTTGAGCATTTCTATGAGAGTAGGTATGTCTTCGCGTTTGGCTCCCAGTTCTTTGAATCTGACGGGCATACCAATGGACCTGAGGAATGATTCAAATCGCTCAATTCCTTCAGAGGCAGTTCGTTCAGGATTCTGAAAATCCATCTGACATCCGAAAACGCGTACAGCCAGTTGAGCAAATCGCATAACATCATGCTTCATTGTGAATTTCATCCAGGCAGGAAACATCACAGCCAGACCGGCTCCGTGAGCTACATCGTATAGCGCTGAGAGTTCGTGCTCCAGTTGATGCGACCCCCAATCCTGAACACGTCCCACACCGCAGATATCGTTGTGAGCTACCATGCCTGCCCACATCAGGTTGGCGCGGGCTTCATAATTTCCTGGATCAGCTATCGCTTTGGGGGCTTCATTGATGATAGTGAGCATGATTCCTTCGCAAAGCCGATCGGTTATTTCCACATCTTTGGTGTTGGTAAAATACCTTTCGAGCACGTGAGCAAACATATCAGTGGCACCGCAGGCTGTCTGAAATGCCGGAAGTGTTTTAGTCAACTCAGGATTCAGAATAGAGAAAACCGGGCGAATCTTGTCACTCAGAGTTCCCCGTTTTACCATTCCGTTTTCGTGGGTGATGACTGATGATGCCGAAGCTTCACTTCCGGCTGCTGCCAGCGTCAGAATGGTGGCCACAGGTAATGCTTCTTCAATTTTTCGGCCAGTGTAAAAATCCCAGAAATCACCTTCATAAGGAACTCCAATGGCTATGGCTTTGGCTGAATCTATAGCACTTCCTCCACCTACTGCAAGGATAAAATCCACCTTTTCTTTCCGGCAAAGTTCAATGCCTTCATATACCAAACCACTTCGAGGATTAGGCATAGCGCCACCTAACTCCACATGGAGAATACCTTCGGCATCCAGTGATGCTAATACTCTGCCAAGCAAACCGCTGCGTACAACTGAGCCGCTGCCGTAGTGTACCAACGTTTTTTTTCCTCCGAAACGCTTGATTAGTTTTCCGGCTTTTTCTTCCGTATTTCTACCAAATTCAAAATAAGTGGGACTGTAAAAATTAAAATTATTCATTAGTTAGTTTATTATTTTATTGGTTTATAGGTTGATTTTTTTTGATGATTTCAATCATTCAAACGTCCAAACATCAAACAATGTTCGTAACAAATTCAATCATCTTATTTCCAAGTTCCGTTTTTTTATCTATGTGATTGAGAACTTCTTTTACAAAGGGATTCATCTCAAAACTTCCGCGTACATTTTCAAAATCTTTGTGTTTTTGCTCTTCATCACCATCTACACCAAATCCTATCATAGAAATGAGATTAAATTCTTTCTTTGCATCTTCGTATATCAGATTGTCAAGTTCCACGACAGAA
>JAGPGR010000322.1 GCA_018055865.1 Paludibacteraceae bacterium
AAGCACGATTAACTCAACTTTACACATGTAGAATTTCATTTACCCATGAAAGAAAATTACGTATGGGCTACAAATCAGAGGGTGATTGCAATTATTTCCCTAATTGTATTGCATGTTTCAGGACCTGTTTTGAGCAAATATGCTACTGTAACCGACGGCGAATGGCTTACAGCAAATATTTTTGATAGTATTGTGCGGTTTTGTGTACCTGTCTTTTAAATGTTGACAGGGGCGCTGATCTTATCCAGAACCTACGCATTACCCGATTTTTTCAAAAATCGTTTTTTGCGTATAATTTGCATACATAAAAAAAAGAGAATGATACAAAACATAGAAAAAGTAATACGAACGCGTAAATCGATACGGACATACGACGGTACAGCTATAGAACCGGAGACAAAGCAACAGATAATCAGCTACATGCAGTCGTGCAATGAGGGGATATTTGGCAACAGGGTGGATTTCTACTGGATAGATGGAAGTGCCGGTGAATACAAAGATGTAAAACTCGGAACGTATGGCATTATCAACGGTACGAAGAGTTTTATCATCGGTAAGGTAAAAGAAGGGGAGAGAAACATGGAAGATTTCGGGTTTTGCATGGAAAAAGTGATTTTGTACTGCACGCAACTGAACATCGGAACCTGCTGGATGGGAGGTACGTACAAAAAAACGGACTTTGCATCTGCTGTTGGTTTACAGGACGATGAAATTATTCCTGCCATCACGCCCGTTGGCTATTTTGGAACTAAAAGACGAACCATTGATAAAATGATCAGAAGCATTGCCGGCTCTGAACAACGCAAAGCCTTCGACGAAATGTTTTTTTCTGAAAGTTTTTCGCAGCCGCTTGCCGAAAAACAACGGTCGGCATACGGTTATTTTCTCGAAATGGTCAGGTTGGCTCCTTCAGCTTCCAATAAGCAGCCCTGGAGAATCGTGTTGATGAATAATGTGTTTCATTTTTATCTGAAACGCACCCCGAATTACAACAACAACAAATTCCTGCCGTCCGATTTACAGCGGGTAGATATGGGTATAGCTATGTCGCATTTTGACCTGGCATTATCCGAAAAGAACGTAAAACACCAATGGATAACAGTAGATCCGGGCCTGGCAACCGATGAGATGACGGAATATTGCTTCGGGTGTGAGGTGGAACTGCCCTAAATCCCCGGAAGGGGATTTGAAGACAGTCCGAATGGTTTTTCCTCTCCCTTTAGGGGGGTGGGAGTATTTCTAGTACATTATTATATAAGTCGTCTTGACTTTTTATAATGTCGCCTCTACGAGGCTTTAATTAGCAACGCAAATAATATTCTACCTCCCGATAGTTATCGGGAATCGCCTCTACGAGGCTACATTTTCAGCAACAGAGCTACATTATCGCTTTACAAAAAAGTCAGGACGAACTAATATTATGATAAAAACAGCACGAGCCTTATTTCATCCCGAGCAATTTCAGGGATGGGGAAAAACCAGCCGGTATTTTGAGGGCTGGTATTACAAAGTGGTGAATGCCGCCGAAACGGAAGCATTCGCCTTTATTCCGGGCTTTGCCATGGATGAGCACGGAGAGCAACACGCCTTCGTACAGGTGCTGGATGGTAAAAGGCGAACCGCTGAATACCATACCTTCGAAGCATCCGATTTTCGGCCTCAAACCGGGAAATTCGAAATTCATCTGGGCGGCAACTTCTTCTCAGGCCATGAACTTCAACTCGATTTACCCGAAGCAACAGGCACATTAAAGTTTTCGAAACTCACACCCTGGCCAAATCCGTGGTATTCGCCCGGCATTATGGGTCCTTATACGTTTGTGCCTTTTATGGAATGTTATCATGGTATTTTGAGCATGGATCATGTGATAAGCGGTGCGTTGACCATTCATGGAAAAACCATCGATTTTACCGGCGGACGCGGATACATGGAAAAAGACTGGGGGCGCTCGTTTCCGGAAGGATACTTCTGGATGCAGACCAACCATTTCAGTCAGCCGGGAATTTCACTGAAAGCATCGGTGGCCAAAATTCCGTGGATGGGCAGTTCATTTACCGGGTTTATTGCCGGTGTCTGGCTGCACGACAGATTGATACAATTCACTACCTACAACGGCACAAAATTACTAAAATCGGTTGCCGATAGCCAAAAAGTGGAGTTGATAATGAGCAATAAGCATTACCGGCTCGAAATTCTTGCACATCGGGAAGCGGTCACTCAGCTCGCTTCGCCCATTTCGGGATTTATGACCGGAAGAATAGAAGAAAGTATGACATCCGGGATTGACGTTTTCCTTTTCGACAAAAAATCCAACTCCACTATCCTGAATGATACCGGCCGGAATGCAGGATTAGAAGTTGCCGGAAAAATAAATGAGATTATGACTGAAGCTGCTCCCTCTTGAAAGTATTGCCTGTTATTTTAGTTCCGCTTCCAGGCTAGCGATTCACTTTTTCCGCTACCTCTTTATAGGTTATCTGTTCGTTTACTGGTATCCGGAAACTTTTTATATCAATTGGTTTTTTCGAAATTTCGATTTTCTTCTTGTCGGTGCTGATCATACAATGTTTGGTTTTCAACCCTCACTATATTTTGCTCAGGTTTTCCTTCAGCACTGGTTCTATGAACTGATGAACCTGGGCTATCTTTTTTTTTACCATTTTGATTTACACCTGTCTTTATTTCTGTTTTTGTTGATAAGAAACAGTTTTATAAATATATCTGTGAAAAATAACAACTAAATTCTGCATTTTTGTCAACAAAAAAAAATGAATGAGTTGACAATCTGTTAATATGTACTATTTTTGCATTTAATTTTTTAAAAGAAATAATATCATTCATGGCAAAGAATAAGAAAAAACCACAACCACAGTTATTGAGTCCGGAAAAATACATCCGACAGAAAGCCCGCAATCTGTCCATTTACGAATGCCTTATCAATGACGATTGGAAGAAAATGGGTTCGGCAAATGTTGTAATAGCACGAATTCATACCAACGGTAATCTCACTGTAGGAGCTTATCTGGTCGATTTGTTGTGTATGGGAGTAAAAGATACAGTTTACCAGTTTAATATTTCTCAGGAGGACTACAGAGAGTTT
>JAGPGR010000323.1 GCA_018055865.1 Paludibacteraceae bacterium
AAACTGACCCTGATCAAAAAGAAAAACGGTAAACGAATTGCAGCCGTGAGCACCGGAAATTTTCATGAAGGAAATGCAGCAGTTTATACCGATTTTACGCTGTTTACGGCCAATCCGGGCATCACAGCGGAGTTAGAAAAAGTGTTTGATTTCATTCACCAGCCTTTCCAAATGACACACTACTTACATTTGCTGGTTTCACCCCAGGAAATGCGGAAAAAACTGAATCAACTTATTCATAATGAAATAATTAACGCAAAAAAAGGATTGCCGGCCTATATTCTTTGCAAAATCAACCACATTACCGATAACAAACTAATAGAAAAACTCTACGACGCCGCCCAGGCCGGTGTCAAAATCAGGATGGTAGTCCGCGGGCAACTCTCCATGGTCACTTCGCAACCCAGATTGAAGGGGAATATCGAAATTGTAGGAATTGTGGATAAATTTCTCGAGCATTCGCGCATTATTATTTTCTGCAACAATAATCAGGAGAAATATTACATTTCATCTGCCGACTGGATGACCAGAAATCTGGACCAAAGAATAGAAGTTGCCATTCCGGTGTACGATAAGGCCATTCAGCAGGAACTTAAAACCATAGTGGAATTCGGACTGAAAGACAATGTACAGGCGCGTATTTGCGACGGAAGCGGTGAAAACAGAATCAAAACCAACGATGAACCTGTTTTTCGTTCACAGTACGAGCTGATGGAACATTATAAAAAACTGGAAGAGAGTACGCTAGAATAAAAAAAAGCAACCAATCGGTTGCTTTTTTATTGATTTAATGTATAAATTTCAGAGTTATTCGGTCACCCGTATAAATATTGAATTTAAGAAAACCTTCCTCTTTTATCATATTTTTCTGATTGGAAGTAACATCGGTTACATAATCAGGTAATTTAATTCTCAGGGTGCTGTTGGACTTAGAACGAACCACAGCTTCAGTTATTCTCCCTTTCTCCCAGCTTACATCCAGCTCGGCTCCACCGCGCACTCTCAATCCACGGAACTGACCCGAAGCCCATTTGTCGGGAAGTGCCGGAAGCAATTCCACGTATCCGTCGTGACTTTGTATCAGCATTTCGGCTATTCCGGCTGTTCCGCCAAGGTTTCCATCAATCTGAAACGGCGGATGTGAGCAAAACAAGTTGGGATATGTACCACCTCCGGCTTTCACTGAAATTTCGGAAGCAAATGCAGGTTCCAGCAGGCTTTTCAGAAGTTTGTAGGAGCGATTCCCATCGTGCAGACGCGCCCAGAAGTTCACCTTCCATGCTCTGGACCAGCCTGTTCCTTCGTCGCCGCGTCGGTTAAGTGTTTCACGTGCAGCATTTGCCAATTCGGGTGTACGGTATGGAGAAATTTGATTGGAAGGATATAATCCAAACAAATGTGAAACGTGTCTGTGAGTTGGTTCCACCTCCTTATAATCTTCCATCCATTCCTGCAGATAGCCTTCTTTGCTTATTTGCATGGGTGGAAGTTTAGGAATCGCTGTTTTTATCTTTTCCACAAGCGGATCTTCTACGGCAAGTATTTCGGCAGCACTCAATACGTTGCCAAATAATTCACGGATTATCTGAACATCCATGGCAGGGCCCATGCACACATAAACAGGATCTTTTTCATTTCCGGGCAGATAGAACGCATTTTCGGGAGAAGAAGACGGAGCAGTGACCAGCCAACCGTTTTTTGGTTCGGCTATCATCATTGAAAGGAAAAAACGGGCAGCACCAGCAAGTGTTGGATAAATGCTTTTCAAATACGTTTTATCCCGCGTGAATGCATAATGCTCCCACAGGTGTTCGCAAAGCCATGCTCCTCCTGTGTTGGTAGCCCCCCAGGAAGCATGTTCGCCCGGAGCTGTAAACTGCCACGGATTTGTAATCACATGCGCCACCCATCCTTCGGCATTGTAGAATGTGTTGGCAGTGACTTCACCCGATGGCACCAAAGATCCGGTAAAGTCAATCAACGGTTTATGCAGTTCGGACAGATTGCAGACTTCAGCCGGCCAGTAATTCATCTGAAGATTGATATTCAAGTGGTAATCACCATTCCAGGGAGTTTGAATTCCATTAGCCCAAAGTCCCTGCAGGTTGAGCGGCATACTGTTTTCGCGCGTTCCGCTTATCATCAGATACCGGCCAAACTGAAAATATAAAGCTGCAAAAGCAGGATCGTCGTTTTTCTGAAACTCAGCAAGACGTACATTGGTTGGGAGATCAGCATTTTTATCATTACCCAGTTTCAGGCTTACCCGGTTAAATTTTTTCTGATATGTATTGATATGATCTGCCCGCAATTTGAAATAAGGAGTAGAAGCGGCTTTTCCCAACAAACTTTCAGCCGTTTTGATAAAATTTTTATCCTGAAGATTAGTTGAAGATGAAACAATTATCAACACTTCATTGGCACCATCAACCGATAAAGTCCGGTCGGATGAGGATATTTTTCCGCCTTCGTTTACAATTTTTATGCTGGTTTTGTATCTCACTCCCCGGCTTGTATTTTGTCCGTCGTTTAATTGCCCATCCATGGAAAGAACCTGATCTGTCAGTGAAACATTTCCACGTTCCGGGCGACTCAAATCAAGTGAAAATCCGACGGCTCCTTTCTTGTCAGCACTTATTCTGATAACCATTACATCGGCGTTATGCGACACAAAATACTCGCGTAAGTAAGATATTTTCCCCTTTTTGAACGTGGTTGCAGCAATGGAGTTGTTCAGATTGAGAGTAAAATTATAATCTGTTGCCGCAGCTTTTGCAGTACCTGAGGGATAGTTGTAAGCTATTTTCAGATTTCCCAGCATCTGAAAGCATCCAAAAGGAATATCTTTGCCTTTACCGAAACCCGAACCGACTCCGTTGCATCGGAAATGATTGTACATCATTTTTTGAGCTTCCAGATTTTTACCTTCCAGCAGCAATTTCCGGATTTCGGGTAAATAGTCAATTGCTTCGAGATTCATCGCATTTTCAACACTCCCCGACCACATTGTGATGTCATTCAGCACAATATTTTCGGTATCAATACCGCCATCAGGCATCATTCCCAGGCGTCCGTTTCCGAGAGGCAGTGTT
>JAGPGR010000324.1 GCA_018055865.1 Paludibacteraceae bacterium
TACGTCAGGCCTGCTTCTTCAAATTTTTCCCTGAATTCATTTTCATATACTTCCTGAAAAATATCATTGAAACGTCCGTCGTAAGCTTTCAAAATGGTGTTTTTGGTGGACATATAAAGCGGATAATGCTTGGTTAGAGCCATTTGGAAAGACGAACGGGCAAATCCATAGATGGATTCATCGGTATTGTACATGGCCATGGCTACACCGTCGCCCCGGAAATTATACACTTCCCATTCCTGGGTTTCTCCCTTTTCATTCGTAAAAGATAATTTCAGGGTTCCTTTGCCCCTGATTACTTTATCAGTCGCTTTATACTGATCGCCAAATGCATGACGACCGATGATAATAGGCTGTGTCCAACCCTGCACGTAGCGCGGAATGTTGGAACAAATAATCGGTTCGCGGAAAACCGTTCCGCCCACAATATTCCGGATAGTTCCGTTCGGCGATTTCCACATCTGCTTCAGACCGAATTCTTCTACACGGGCTTCATCGGGTGTGATTGTAGCACACTTTATTCCAACATTGAATTTTTTAATGGCTTCAGCAGCGTCAATTGTCACCTGATCATTCGTAGCATCACGGTTCTCTATTCCCAGATCGTAATATTTAATATCCAGATCAAGATAGGGAAGGATTAGTTTTTCTTTGATAAATGCCCAAATAATTCGGGTCATCTCGTCTCCGTCAAGCTCTACCACTGGATTTTTTACTTTAATTTTTTGCATAATACTCTTTCATGTTTTTTATTACAAAATTTGCCAAAAGTGTATGTGGAATCATACCAATTGGCAAATTTATAAAATTACTCTGATATAAAAATCTATCTGTCTGCAATAGGAACGAACGATTGTCTCTCACGTACATTCTTATATGCCGGACGAATGATTCGTTTGCTGGTAAAGTTCAGTTCTTCAATGCGATGAGCAGTCCAACCAACGATACGAGCCATTGCGAATAGGGGTGTAAACACTTCTTCGGGCAGACCGATTGCATCGTATACAAACCCGGAATAGAAATCAACGTTGATACAGGTTTGTTTAGCTCCTTCGCCTTTGAAAGACATAAAGGTTTTAACGGCACGATCTTCTACAAGTTCCATCAATTCAAACTCCCGTTCACGTCCTTTTTCTTTAGCCAGTTCACGCGCCATTTCCTTGAGCAGTCCGGCACGCGGATCGCTGATGGTATATACGGCGTGTCCGATTCCGTAAATCAAGCCGGATTTGTCATGTGCTTCTTTATTGAGTATTTTGAGCAGATAGTCATCAACTTCATTCACATCATTCCAGTTTTTGATGTTTTCTTTCATGTTTTCGAGCATGAGTTTCACTTCGATGTTGGCACCACCATGGAGCGGACCTTTCAGCGAACCGATACCTGCTGCAATGGCTGAATAAGTGTCTGTTTCGGTAGAACTTACAACACGCACGGAGAAAGTAGAGTTGTTACCTCCACCGTGTTCGGCATGCAAAATAAGGGCTAAATCCAGGATTTTCACTTCCAGTTCCGTGTAGTTGTCTTTTCCCTTCATCATGTAAATGAAGTTTTCGGCTACAGATTTGTTTTCTAACGGATGACGAACGTGCAACGAACGCCCCATTTGGTCATGACGAAGCACCTGATATGCATAGGCAATGATAGTTGGAAATTTGGATATCAGATTGATTGACTGACGAATAAGATTATCCTTAGTAATGTCATCCGGATTTTCATCCACCGTGTAAAGTTCCAGAACGCTCCTTGCCAGAATGTTCATGATGTTTTTTCCTTTCAGCGAAAGAATACTCATGGTTGTCCGATGGTCAAGCGGCATCGTTTTCATTATCACATTGTTGAAAAGTGCCAATTCTTCCTTCGTAGGAAGACTTCCGGAAAGAAGCAAATAAGCTGTTTCTTCAAATCCCAGTCGGTTTTCTTTCTGAATGCCGTGTACCAGTTCTTCCACATCGAGCCCCCGATAAAGCAGTTTTCCGGGAATTGCTTTCAGACCGCCTTCCGGTTTTTTCTCATAACCCACTACATCGCCTACGCGTGTAAGTCCGGCCAGCACTCCGGATCCGTCGTCGTTACGCAATCCGCGTTTTACACTCATTTCCGAAAACAACTCTTTTTTGATGTTGGTTGTTCGTTTGATACTCTCGGAAAGTTTTTGTAGTAATTCTTTTTCAGTCATATATTTTCAGATATTTTTATGTTTTTCTGTTAATTGTTTCTATTGTGTCAGGTAAAAGATATTTATTATTTTAACATCATAACTAGTTATTTTGTTTGACTCATAATCAAATATTTCTATAATAGATTTTCCGGTGAAACATTCAAAATAAACAGATGTCGGTTTTTTCTCGTTAATTAATTAGATATCAAATGATTAAAGAGCAAGTGAAAGAAGTTATCCGGCAATTAACCGGATGACCTCATCGCCAAACTCAGAGGTAGTTCGCACCTGTCCGTTTTTCATAAAACGGGCTAAGTCGCCGGTAGCAATACCTTGTTCGAAAAGTTTTTCGAGTGAATGCGTGATGAGTTGCCCGGCTTCATTCCAACCCATGTATTCCAGCATCATTACGCCGGAAAGGAGCATTGAACATGGATTTGCTTTGTTTTTTCCGGCAATGTCGGGAGCAGTACCGTGAGTAGCTTCAAAAATAGCATGTCCGGTTTTGTAATTAATATTAGCTCCGGGAGCTATCCCGATACCTCCCACCATGGCTGCCATCTGGTCTGAAATGTAATCACCGTTGAGATTGAGCGTGGCGATGACCGAATACTCTTCGGGTTTCAATAATGTGTTCTGTAAGAATGCATCAGCTATTACATCCTTAATAAAAACTTTACCATTTTTCATGGCTTCGTTATAAGCATTCACAGCATCTTCCAGTCCTTTTTCGGCCTTTATTTTATTGAATTTATTTTCGGTAAATGTCTCGTCCGGAAATTCACGTTCAGCCAGTGCGTAACCCCATTTTTTGAATCCGCCTTCGGTAAATTTCATAATATTGCCTTTGTGAACCAGAGTCACCGAGGGTAGTTTGTGCTCTATGGCATATTCTATGGCCGATCGGACCAGACGTTCGGTTCCT
>JAGPGR010000325.1 GCA_018055865.1 Paludibacteraceae bacterium
CGAAGGTCAGGAAGGAGCGCCACTGGTAGCAATGGGAGTATCCAATCCGAATAAAGAAAAGTACAATGACGATGTGGACCCTGTTGTTATGGCTATCGAATTTCCTAAAATGCTTTCATGGCTGTCATTTGGTGATTTGAATGCCTACGTTCCCGGAATCAGAAACATCGTTGACGGCGGATACACAAAACCGGACGGTAAAATAGCTGATTCTTTCGAAACGAAAAAGCAAATGGGGCAAACCGCCATTACAGCTTTGAAAGATTATAAAAATGCCGAAGCAGCAAAAGATACTGCTGCTATGGCGGTGCACAAAACTACACTTGATGCTAACTATAAGTATTTCGGTTACGGGTATTTGGATAAACCCGAAGATACTATTCCCAATGTGCCGCTGGTGTTCTATTCGTTCCATTTAATGGTGATTTTGGGAGTGTTATTTCTTTTGAATTTTGCACTTGCCTTATTTTTGGGATGGAAAAATAAGTTGTCTGATTATAAGTGGATTTTGTGGGTGTTTTTGTGGTCAATACCTTTGGGATATTTAGCCGGACAGCTTGGGTGGATTGTGGCCGAAGTAGGCCGTCAGCCCTGGACTATTCAGGATATTTTGCCGGTTCAGGCAGCCGTGTCGAGTTTGCAAACTTCATCTGTACAGATTACTTTCTTCCTGTTTGTTGTCCTTTTCACCGGATTGGCAATAGCCGAAGTGAATATCATGCTCAAACAGATTAAAAAAGGGCCAGATGCTGATGAGAAACCAATAAATACTAACGCTTAAATTTATACAATTATGATAACATATTCATTTCTACAACATTACTGGTGGTTTTTGATATCGCTTATTGGCGGACTGCTTTCATTCCTGCTTTTCGTTCAGGGTGGGCAAACTTTGATCAAATCGTTGGGAAAAACGGAAGACGAACGCAAACTCATAACGAATGTAATTGGTAAAAAATGGCATTACACCTTTACCACACTGGTAACTTTTGGAGGTGCTTTTTTTGCATCTTTCCCGTTGTTTTACTCAACCAGTTTCGGTGGCGCCTACTGGGTTTGGATGCTCATATTGTTTGCCTTCATTATTCAGGCAGTATCTTATGAATATCAGAACAAACCCGGTAATTTCTTTGGAAGGAATGCTTATCGTGGATTTTTGTTCTTCAACGGTCTTGCTGCCACTTTTTTGTTGGGTGCCGCGATTGCTACGTTTTTCACAGGTTCGCAGTTTAGTGTAAACAAAGCGAACATCGCTGAATTTTCCGGTCAGTTTGCTCCGGTAATCAGTCAATGGCAAAGTCCCTGGAAGGGATTAGAGTTACTGTTCTCCGATTTGCGTGTTTGGCTGTTTGGCTTTGCTGTATTTTTCCTTGCCCGAACGTTGGCAGTTTTGTTTTTGAAAAACCGCATAAACAACGAAGCAATTGAAGAACGATTGAAAAAAGCTCTTTTGATGAACGCTGCTCCATTCCTGGTGTTCTTCCTTTCATTTCTTATCTGGACGTTGCTTGCCAAAGGATTTGCCGTTGATCCGGCTACCGGAGTCGTATCATTGGAGCAATTTAAATACTTCAATAATTTAATACAGGTTCCTGTACTTTTGATATTACTTTTACTTGGTGTCGTTGGGGTACTTTACGGCATTGGTTTCTCTGTTTTGAAAAATAGCTGGAGAAAAGGTATTTGGTTTGCCGGAGTTGGAACTGTGTTGACCGTTACAACATTATTGCTTGTAGCCGGATATAACAATACAGCTTATTATCCTTCTACTTATGACTTGCAAAGTTCACTGACGATATTCAATTCATCTTCAAGCTATTATACGCTCAAAGTGATGTCAATCGTATCATTCCTGATTCCGATTGTGCTGGCTTATATTTTCTATGCATGGAGAGCTTTGGAAAAGGACCATGCTACCATTGACGATTTCAAAGAAGGGCATTCTTATTGAAATTAAAAATCAGAAATTCAGAATTCTGAAAATTGAAACTCCCGAGGTGTAGTGCATTTCGGGAGTTTATGATGTTAAGATAATATTTATTGCATCTTTTAAGCTGTGAATTTCGGTTACGTTATCCGGTAGTTCATGTTTTTTATCGCTGTGATTTAGAAATATTGCATCGATTCCTATTTGCGAAGCTCCGGTGATATCTGCATCAAAACTGTCGCCAATCATCACCGTTTCCTCTTTGCGGGCTTTGTTGAGGTTGAGTGCATATTCAAAAATTTTTCTGTCGGGTTTTAGCGTGCCTACGGCTTCGGATAGTAGTACGTGTGCAAAGTAATGTTCTATGCCGGCACTTCTGAGTTTACGGTATTGAACTTCCACGAATCCGTTTGAGATGATAGTCATCGGTAATGTTTTCTCCCGGCAGAAGTCCATCAGCTCGCGTGCATAGGGCACAAGTCCTGTTTTTGTACCCAGAATTTCGAGGAAATCGGTGTTCATTTTCAAGGCTGTTTCCGGATCGTTGATGCCTGTCTGCTGTAAGAGATGAAGAAAACGTTCGACAATCAGAAAATCTTTCGTTATCAGCCCCTGCCCGTATTGTGTCCAGAGTTCCAGGTTTTTTTTTGAATAGTCGCAGTAAAAATTTTCGAAATCCTCGAAATGCTCATCCAGCTTTTCGGCATAAAAAACATCATGCAAGGATTCTTTGGCATTGGCATGGAAATCCCAAATCGTGTCGTCCAGATCCAGAAATATGTATTTGTATTTGTTTGTCACGGTTGAGAATTACCAATTCAATGTTTAAGATTTAATCTACCTCAACCACAAGATACTTGCTTACACTCCAGAATTCGGCAGGATTGGTAATAATCAGCACGTAGTTTTCATTTTCCTTCTCTATCGTATAACTTGTTTTGGGGTGAATGGTAAGGATTTTTGCTTTCGATTTTGAATAGAGCGGTACCGATTTTGTGTTTCGGGTATCCACTTTTACAAAATAGTTCTTATTGAAGTCGGACTGTAGCACTTTTTTGGGACTGAAAATACCTTCAGAAGAGATTATCTTGTTGTCTTTCAGTTCTTTGATTGAGCCAATAGCATACCAGGCTGTATTCATCGC
>JAGPGR010000326.1 GCA_018055865.1 Paludibacteraceae bacterium
TTTCATTTCACAATTTCTGACGATGATATTTTCACTTGGTTTGGACCACAACCTTCCGTCGTTGTTACGTCCCGATTTTATAGCAATGCAGTCGTCGCCGGTATCGAAATAGCAGTTTTCAATCAGTACATTCGAGCACGATTCGGGGTCGCAGCCATCGCCATTGGGCCCGTCGTTTTCCACATACACACCTCTCACTGTCAGGTTGTTGCACATGAGTGGATGAATGACCCAAAACGGAGATCTCAGTATCTTCACGCCCTCAATAAGTACATTTTTACAAAGATAAAGATTTATCATCTGAGGTCTCATTCCGTCATTTTCATTCATGATACGCTTTGAAACGGGTACTTTTTCGTTGTTCCACTGCATCAGTTTAGGTCGTCCGGTACGTTGCGAAATATCGCCTTCTTTCCAGCCGAATCGTGGTGCTCCACATTTCTTCCACCAGTTTTCGTTGGTTGCTCCGCCGTCCAGCGTTCCCTTGCCGGTGATGGCAATATTCGTTTCACCGTAAGCATACACCAGCGGCTGGAGGTTGTAGCAGTCAATGCCTTCCCAGCGGGTAAGCACTACGGGAAAATACTTCGGGTCAGTGGTGAAAAGGATGTTCGAACCTTCTTCGAGATGCAGATTTACATTGCTTTTCAGTGTGACAGGTGCTGTAAACCACGTTCCGGCAGGCACAACGACTTTCCCTCCCCCATTCAGGCTGCAGGTAGCAATGGCTCTGTTTATGGCTTCGGTATTGAGCACCGAAGTATCATTGGGTACTGCACCAAAATCCCGTATGTCGTAGTTCACCTTCCTGAATTTCGGATCTTTGATGTTTTTTTGAATGGAGGGATAGATTTTTTTCCATGCCGTTGATTGGTTTTGAGCATAAAAACCGGCTGCAACTAGCAGGAATAGCACGAGACTGAGATTTTTTTTCATCTGTTTATTATTTATATATCTGCCCCCTAACCCCCTAAAGGGGGAATGTTGAGCTTTGATTTGTTATTGTGAAAAATGTTTTATCGGTTTAAACATTGCCTTATGTGTAAAGAGTAAATTGACATGTGTGTTTCATCTGTTTATTATTTATTTTTTTAATTAAGGACAGATAACCTGTCCCGACTTATCGGGAGAACACGCCATTCCCGATAGTTATCAGGACATTCCCTTCCCGAAATTCTTCGGAACAAGTTGTGTGTCAAAAGTATTTTGACATGGCTGTTTCATGATATTTATTTGTTCTTTAAGTTAGTTATTCCTTTACCGTATTTATTCGCTTTTTTCTATGGTCTTTGAAGCGTAACAGACATGATTCCTATAACTACATCGTTGGATAAAGTTCTAACTGTCAGGTGGCTAAGTTCCTTAGAAGCATTCAATGGAATATCGAGAAGAACACCGGCTCCACCATCAATCTCACGGCCGTAAACGCCCTTAATTTTCAAATCTTTTTCCAGGTTATTGGAAACCAATCCGGAATTAAGATTGAGACGGTAAGGTCTTTCTCCCTTGATTTTGAAGGCCAGATTATCCACAAAATAATCCTGCTCAATCGGGCACCAGTTGTCCGGATTAACCAAATCGACGTTTTCAGAACTTCCATCTTTATAAAATACGGTCACCGAGCCATTCGTGATGTGGCACTGCATGTGGTTGGTGCTTCCGGCCATCAGCAAGTAAGCGTTTGATGCTTTGCCTGAAAGAGGAAGATTGACATTGTCAGGATAATTGTCCCAAAGCGAAGTGAAAACGATGTTTTTACCCGCTTTCGGCGTTCTGAAACTGAATCCGAACGGAGTTTTAAGCAGGTCGTTTTCAACGTTATTTCTCATTCCGGCATCATTAATATCGGCGGTCATATTCGGGTGACACCATTCGCCGATTCCCTGCGTAGGCAGTTGCAACGTGGTGTAAGGCGAGCGCGGAGTAAGGTACGCATTCCTGAAAATGTCGGTTACAGAGGAATTGAGATAATTGTCGATATTGATCGGCTCGCATTTGTCAGAAACCACTTTTGAGAAGTTTGGAGACTTGGCTGGTTCATCTTTTTTGATATCGATGTTAACCGGCATCCACCAGGTTATTTCGCCCGATTTATTCTTGATGAAAACAGAATGAAACTGTGATTTTCCAACTATTTTTCCCATCAATCGGATTGAATTTGTTATTTCAGCATTTTCCAGCACTTCTTGCGGATCGTAGATTTCAATAATGTTGAATCCATTCGAAAATTCCAACTTTTCTCCGATTTTGCAGGTCTTTTTGTCAGCGATTTCATTTGAAATTTTATCGCCAGTCCATTCAATTTTTATTTCTGATGAAATGCCTTTTTCGATAGGTAATGTCACATTAATCATCGGTTTGCCGATTGATTTTTCATTCACTTCCCATACCATGGCTTCACCGTTTGCAGTGACGCTTTTGATTTGGTTAGTCGGTGCCGGAAGTTGCAATTCCAGTGTTTCAATGCTATCCAGATTGCTTTGTATTTGATAGGTTTCTTTTAGATTATCGCTTTCGGTTCTTTTGAAGTCAAAGGAAATATCCGGAGTTTTCAGTTGTGCAAAATCCCAGCTTTGAGGAAATCCGGGCTTGATCAACAATCTTTTATTCAGAGCATCGGGATTAATCCCGTAAAGTCCCTGCACAAATACACGCGAGGCAACACCTATCGGATCAGCAAAATCGCGGTAGCTCTCACCGCGTGCCGCATCGTAAAAGCTCACCTGTCCGAAATTACCGGGACTTCCGCCCAGATACATCCCATCCAACACCGAACTTTTAAGCAGATTGAACCCTTTTTCACTTCTTCCGGCCTGAAAATAGGAGAGTGCCGTGTGCATCACTTCAGCAAATGCCACATTATTGATACTCCAGGAATATGGAAACCAGTTGGTGGTGGATATGGTCTGGTAACCTTCATCTTTGAGGCCTTTTGCTAGCACGGGAATGTGAGGAATCTCATTATCAATGTATTGCGTAGCCTGATACCATTGAAATTCATCACCTACCTCGCTGTCAATTGCATGATAGATAGACCATACTGCTGCGCTTTCGTGCAGTCTTTGCAG
>JAGPGR010000327.1 GCA_018055865.1 Paludibacteraceae bacterium
CTTCAATGCAGATTGAGGAACAGGACTTAAGCAGAAAAATGGAAAGTGTGCAAAGCGATATCAGCGCTTTACCCAGAAAAGAAATGCAATTAATCGGCATTGAAAGAAAATATAGAGTAGACGACAACTATTATACATTCTTCCTCCAAAAACGCGCCGAAGCAGCCATTCAAAAAGCGTCAAACAGCCCCGACAACAACATTCTGGACAAAGCAAGAATAGTGGCTCTGACCAACGGTAACACCAAATCCAGAACTATTTTAATTTATTTGCTTATCGGATTAATCATTCCTGCCTTATTTGTAGTGCTCAAAGAACTGCTGAACAACACCATACGCGATACTAAAGATGTGGAAAGAAACAGTAAATACCTGCTCATAGGCACCATCAAACATACAAAAAACACCGATCCGGTACTGGCAGCCAAACGACCCCGTTCCTCTTTCACCGAAATGTTCAGGGTAATCCGAACACGAATAGAATTCATTGTGCAACGGAAAACTAAAATGGCCATACTTATTACTTCAGCCGAATCCGGCGACGGAAAAACATACTTCAGCACCAACCTGGCTTCCACTTACGGAATGACCGGTCTGAAAACGCTGCTGGTAGATATGGATATCCGAAAACCAAGTATCAATGAGCGACTGGAACTGCAAGAAACCGATGGTGTAACGAATTACCTGATAGGCGAAAAGAAACTGGATGAGATTATTCTCCGAAAAGAAGGTCTCAACTTTGATTTACTGTTGGCGGGAAGTGTGCCGCCTAATCCGGGTGAATTAATCCGTTCGGATCAACTTAAAAATATGTTTCTCGAACTGCGCAATATGTACGATTATATCATTGTGGACTCAAGCCCCATAGGCCTTGTGGCCGATGCTTATTCGCTGGCTCCTATGATGGATGCTAACCTGATGATAGTCAGGAGCCAAAAGACCAACAAATCATTCTTCAGAAGGCTGAACGATCAGTTAGTAGCCGACAAACTGAAACAATTCTATATCATTCTCAACGACATCAGCATCGAATCGAATTCTTACGCCCGATATGGTAAAAACTACGGATATGGATACGGTTACGGATATGGTTACGGATATGGCAACAGCAAGGAAAAGGATGCAAACAGATACGCTCAATATTATGAAGATGATAAAGATATCTAACACATAATTCGATTCATTAAAACAGCTTCAAATCTCAAATTTGAGGCTGTTTTCTTTGGATATAGAACAGTTTATTTTTATATCGGTTTACAAGAATGATTTGGTAGTCAGTCCGCAGTAATTATAAAGTCTGCCTGGTTGCTTTGTTTAAGTTTCAATATTGATTAAGGCGGGTTTATAAAAGTCCATCCTTGCGCCGGAATAATTCAATCGGTATAAATAAGGATATCTCCCGAACCGATTTTCCTAAAACGCAGGAATCCATTTAAACAACAAAACACCTCTGCAGTGTTTGAAAATTCCTGCAAAGGTGTAGTGTATCTCTTTTGAAAAAGAACTTAAATCAATAGTTGTGCTTTCTTAACCATTGCCGCTGCACTTAATTCAAGAGCAACTTTGGAGTATTGCTGGCTGAAATTGCGTTGTGATTTCATCAAATTGCTGGATTGCAGTGCAATAATTTTCGATTCGTTGATAAGATTGAGAAAAAGTATACTGCCGCGTGTTGTAGTTTCGTTCTCTTTCACCCTTTTAATCTGTCTTTTGGTAAATTTTACATATAATTCAGTAATCAAATCACGTAAATTGGTAATTTCATCAAAACCCGTGAAATTACTACTATCAATCATTTTTCCGAATTTTTGGAAACTCATAGACAGTGTGTTGTACATTTGTTTCAAATCATCAATTTGATCTTTTGACAGGGCTGCATGGTTATTGTCAATATATTCGTAGCTTGATTCAGCCATCGCTTTGAGTGATTTAGATATTTCATAAGAATAATCCACCAGCTGCACATATTCCTGTTCCAGGTCGAGCGCATTGATTTGAATGGTTTCAATCGTTGGCACAACTTCGTACATCCGTTTATCCTTGTATTTTTCGTACAAATTGTTTGTATCGGCCACAAGAGTCTTCATCAACTTTCTGTTTTCATTTTTCAATCCATCAATAGTGAGTTTTACTGTGTTGAGAGTAAATTCCATAACTGATTTCACCTCATTTGTGCATTCGGTTACTAACTGCTCCTCAGTAGAAAGCTGAACGTGTTTACGTTGTTCCTTTTCTGTTCGTTTGGTGTGCAATTTACCTGATTTAAACAGCATAAATCCGACAATAGCAAGCATTACGAAAATGGCTATTTTTCCCCCCCACATCAGGAATAAACCGACCAACAGGGAGGCTGAGAATGCGATTAAAGCCGTAAGAAGCCATCCGGCTACCACAGTGAGCACACCATTAATTCGGTATACAGCACTTTCGCGCCCCCAGGCCCGGTCGGCCAGCGAGGTTCCCATTGCCACCATGAAAGTTACGTATGTGGTTGACAGGGGAAGTTTCAGTGAGGTTCCCAGCGAAATAAGAAGGGCAGATATAGTGAGATTAACCGAAGCACGAATCAGGTCAAATGAAGCGTTATTTTCAATCGGTACGGGTTCAAATCTTTTCTCCAAAAATACTTTTATACTTTCAGGGGTTGACTTATCAATGGCTTTACTCACATTCATAGCACCATGAACGATGGAACGCGAAAGTGCTGAAGATGAAAAACGCTCTACGCCTTCTCCCTTGCGGGCCAGGTTCACTTCGGTTTCGGTAACAGAACGTGATTTTTTGGAAAGCCACAAAGCAAGCACCATAATCACGCCTGCACCAAACAACCATTGCCACTGAGCTATTACCGGATTGTTCAGATCGCCCATATACAACGTATCCAGTGAGCCGCCCGATGCTACAACATCCTTAGCTATTAAGAATGAATCCTTTCCGGCCATGAAAACCCCGATAAAGTTCACCAGATCATTTCCGGCAAATGCCAGAGCCAGAGCTGCTGTACCGGCCAGTACTACTACTTTCAGTATATTGACTCTGAATACGAATTGTAGGAAAGCCATCAGAAC
>JAGPGR010000048.1 GCA_018055865.1 Paludibacteraceae bacterium
TGTAGGCTTGTAGTAACTGGCCACTGATATTGTAAACATTAACACCTGACTGAACACCATCTACTGATATTTTCTTGTTAGAAATGGAAATTGGATAATTGAAATCTGCTTTGGGTGAATTTACGCCTGAAGCCATTTTTTTCCAGTTTGCAATCGTTATGTTTGCCACAGGTGTATCTTTGAACGTGTATTGGCGATTGGAAATATTGCTGCCGTCAGGCTGGCATTCTTCATATGCCCAGTCTTTCCGGTTCCAGCATTTGAATTCAACGGTAGCTACCTGTGTGATTTTAGCTGTGAATGTGCCATCATTGTTTTTAGTTGCCGGGATAGCTTCATTCATATTCCATCCACTTCCAAAACTTCCTACTAAATAGACGCTATCGGTTCCGGCGGGTGCAGAAGTAATATTTACGGTAATATCTCCTACATTTACCGGATCATAAATGGCTTTGAATCCTGTGCAGACAACGCTCACTTCGTTGTTTTCTCCACCATTTCCGAAATAAGTAAAGTTAGCACTTTGAGTTTGTTCGTATGCCCAACTTGGACCGGAAGCAAATTTGAACTCCAGAATTTGCGGGTCAATAGCCGGAATGGTATAAGTATATATTTTACCATCATTATCCTGGCTCACAAAATTCATTTCTTTTTTGGGTTGTTCCCAATTTGCGAATGAACCTGTAATATAGCAAAAGAGTGTTGTGGATGGTACTAGTACGTTCACTTTTATATCCCGGGGTTCCATAGGATACTTTTTGAAAGAATTGACTACAGCTCCGGTGAAACCTACAGCGCCATACGTAAAGTCGGCAGAAGGGTCTCCTTGCTCATAAGTCCAAGCAGGACCTGCACAGAACTTATAGCCATAATTAGCATCCACATTGTCGGGTACTGTAATGTCTACTTCAAATACTTTAGGAGAGTCAGCCACTTTTGTCATGGGTGTAGCAGATGGATTCCATTCATTAAATCCTCCTGCAGCATAGCATACCATAGTTTCAGCGGGTACCTGTACTCTGAGTTTAACTGTCTGATCAGCGTAACTCACAGTTGTAGTTGCTAAAAATGCAACTAACAAGATTAAAGAATAATTTTTTTTCATAAGACTTTTTGTTTTTTTAAAAATTAGTAATAGAGTTGTTGAAATTCAATTTAATATGATAATACAATTTTTTATTTTTTCCAACTGCACGAAGTCAGGCTCTTAGCCGGTAAAGTTACGTCAAAATGATGATTTCCATCGTCAATGGTCATTTGTACAGATGTAGTGTTTTCATTTTGAAGTACGATTCCGAACGTTCCATTCGGATTAATTGCTGCTGTGGCACTGACACCGGTGGGCATATAACCCGAAGTACCAATGCGGGTGGAACCGGTATGAAGCACTTTTGACATGTGTCCGATAAAATAGTAATGTGATTTTCGGTCGAGTGTTTTATAATCGGTAGAACTTATATCCACAGCTCCGAAACAGGTGGTGCATCCACCCGGTCTGTTTGGTCCCCGCTTGTCATCAAGCATAAAATTCCAAACAATGACGGCCTTGCTGTAACGATTCAAACTCCCGATTCCTATCTCTTTCATCGTCCACATCAAATCTCCGTCGAACGAATAATTCCAGGTACCGATGGACATTTCGGTGAAATATAGATTTTTATCCGGATTTGCGTTGTGAATTCGGGTGAACTCCGAGCTGCTGCCGCCATAAGCGTGATAAGCAGCTCCGTCGATGTATTTTGCTGCATCAATGTCCTGATAAATGCGGGTAGGATATCCCTGCTGATCGGGAATGTTGTCATAATTGAAATTGTGATCAAACACCACTATCTTGGTTTTGAGGTTTGCACCGGCAAATTTAGGTCCTAACGCTGTTTTGATGAAGTCGCGCTGTTCCTGCCAGGTCATATAGAGCGATGCTGAATTCCCGCGGTTGAGCGGCTCGTTCTGAATAGTAATGGATTCGATGGGGAAACCTTCTTTTTCCATAGTTTGAATCCATTTCACAAAATAGGTGGCATAATCCTGATAGTATTTCGGATTTAACTGACCGCTTGTCCATGAGTTATATGGCTGAAGATCAGAGAGATTATTCACTTTCATCCAGCGGGGAGGTGTCCAGGGCGATCCCATTATTTTCAGATTAGGGTTTATGGCCAGAATTTCCTTCAGAATGGGGTAAAGATCACGTACATCGTAAGGATGCATGGCGAAATTTTCAATTCCAGGTTCATCACAGCAGGTGTACTCATCCAGGGAGAAATCGGAACAGCCTATAGCCACACGCACATAGCTATAGCCCATACCTTTGTCCACGCTGAAAGTTTCTTCGAGCAATTTGGTGCGGTCTGCCTGAGTCATTTTAAGCAAATTGTAGCAGGTAGAGCCGGTAATGGCCGCTCCGAAACCATCAATAATCTGAAACGTTTGAGCCGGCTTAAGTGTCAGTGTTTTCTCAATATTCATATTAATTCCGCTACCAAAACTTTTGGCTACTGAACTGAAAAGCATTGTCTTGTCGGCAGTAGTAATATATGTAGCTACATCTTTAGTGACAGGATCTTCCGTGTCAGGTGGTTTGGGATTATTTGTTCCTTTGCACCCAGCGCAACCTGCAAAAATGAAAATGAAAGTGCCCAGATATAAGTATATAATAATTTTTTTCATTCTGATAATTTTAGTTCAGTTTCTCTACATGTGTAATTTTGGTATTCATATCCAGAGTGATTCGGTACACACCTTTGAATGTTGTATCATTGCCGCGCCAGTTGCCTACATTGCCCGCTTCACTGCTGCTTTTCAATGGAGAATTTACAGTGTAACCCACTGATGATTCTTCACCGTGATCCCAACCCCGGTAATGGAAGAACTTGAAGTTGCAGGTTCCGAAACCATTGCCTTCTTCGTTAGGTTCGTTTTCCAGGTAAACTGTTGCCTGATACACTCCGTCAGAAATTTTTCGGCAAGGCACATAATCCAGCGGTGTATTCCAGTTCCAGCTGGTGGTAGTGGCGTATGGTTGCGACGGGCGTCCGATGCCTGTACCGCAAATCCACAATGCATCCGGAAGAGCCGTATCTGGCATTGGTTCGATATACAGATAGTCTCCTGCGATGTGATAGTAGGCTTTATACATGCCTGTTTCTCCGAGGAATTTGGCCTTATTGGTTCCGGTAACTTCAAAATAATCGGGCGATAATCCGTTAGCCAAATTGTTGATGCCGGTAAAAGTAACTTCCACGTTTTTACCAAAATAGATGGTAGCGCCTCTGAATTGTGATGCAGCTGCACCAAGAAGCGACGTAGGAGATGAAGTCAGATCGGCTGCTACATCCATAGCTGTTAATGGTTCCAATAGTTTCCCCGAAACATTCAGGTTGAAATTAATGGCATCAAAACTGCAGGAGCTGATATTAACCAGCGATTCGTCCTGAACGGAAATGGGAGCTTCACCCTGCTTAATGATTGCAATCTCATTGTTTTTCATTCCAAATACAATACCCGACCAGTCCACTCTGCCGAAAGCTGTTTTTTTAGAGGCAATGTAACAGTTGAATGTATTTGGAAATTCAATTCCACTTACTGAATAGACGAGGTTACTTTCGTCGGTCAGAATCAGTTCTTTGGTGCTCAGGCCGGCAGTGATTGTTGCCGGAATGAGATAAAGTTTTGGCATCGGCGGGCGATTCCCAATCGTACTTTCAATTACTTGCTCGGTTTTGAAACCTTCTGTATTGATGGCAGTTAAGTAAACTTTCACTTTCTCTTTATCAGGCATTCCTGCTCCAAACGGAATGTGATATCTCTTTTGGATACTGGCTGATGTACCTTTCGTGCGGATGGATTCGGAAATGATAAGTTTGTTGCTTACCGCTATTTTAACTTCGAGAGTAGATAGCGGATTCGGGTCGCTCACTTCGGCCAACAGTGTAATGGAATCTCCATATTGAATGGAATTTTCAGTCACACTTGCAGTAAGAGTCGGAGTACTTTCCGGATAGTGTGTCCTGAATTCTGTTTCCTGACACGAACTTGCGATGAAAATAATCACAAGACTGATAATATAATGTAGTTTTTTCATTGTTTGCTTATCGAGAACTGTTTATAAAAAAATCTGACAATTAATAACCCGGATTTTGTACCAGATTTGTGTTTTCATCCAATACCGGTTGTGGTATCGGGAGTAATTCGGAGTCGGCTGAAAATGCCCTTGCTTGCGGCAGTCGGCCTGCATCACGCTGATTGATGGTGTTCATCACACTTTGCAGTTTTTCGTGCCGGATCAAGTCAAACCATCGTTGACCTTCAAAGGCCAGTTCCAATCTTCTTTCGAGTAAAATTGCATCCAGTAAACTTTCTTTGGATGATGTGCTTGCAGTACTTAAATCGGGTAAATTCACTCTTTTCCTAATGATATTGACCACCTGTGCTGCCTGAGTAAGCTGATTTTTACGGGCCAGTGCTTCTGCCTTTAGCAGCAGGATATCTGCTCCGCGTAACTTGATAATTGAATTGACGTTAGATCTGGTTTTATACATGAACGGATAACTCGTTGCATCGTAATAGTTGGACCAGGAAGTCTGATAAAATACAATCGATTCATTTTTTCGTTTCACGTCGCCGGCATCATCAAATGCCTTGATCAAATCACGGGAAGGAGTAACCCATTTTGCCCAGGTGAAATAAAACTCGAAATCCAGTAAATCGCGGCCGAACATCCAGGTTACCCAGTTGCCGCTACCGGTGAAATACTGTAATTCCAGAATAGATTCGGACGTGTTTCGGGTTTTTGCATCGGTAGTAGAAGCGTTCATTCCGAACAAGTCACTGTAATTATTAACCAGAGTAATTCCATCGGCTTCTACCTGATCGGCAAAGTAGATTACGCTATCCGGATTTTGCACTATTTTATCGGCATACACTTTCGTTAATAATGCCCGGGCAACTGTTTTAGAAAGCACGGTTTTATCTGTATTATTGTTAGCCGGAGCAAATTCAAGTGAGCTGCGCAAATCACTTATTATCTGTGAATATGCTTCCATGGGTGTGTTTGCTTTAGGAAAATAGAGCGGATAAACTTCCTTGATATTGTCTGCTGTAATTCTTCCTGCCTCCTGTGTAATTACCGGAAAGTTTCCAAACCATCGCACCATATCGTACATCATCATGGCTCTGAAAATCTTTGCTTCTGCTTTCCACCGGTTACGTTCTGCGGTAGTGAGTGACGGATCTGGAACCAGATCGATGTTACTGATAATGCTGTTGGCCAACGCAATATCTCCAAGGTAGCGATTCCAGTCACGGGCTATCACACTGTTGCTCGCATCCAGGTTATTGGTTTCCACGGGTACTACTTCTGCACCGGTAGTTCCGGCATACGCATTGTCCGATCTGCACTCGGCGAAAAGTAAATAATCCAGATACCAGTGCTCCTGTTGTTCTGTCATACGTTGATACATACTTTTGTAAACAGCCTGAATGGCATCACGGTCTTTGTATTTAATTTCGGTTCCTGTAGTATCTTTGGTCCCGAGGGTTCTTTCTGAGAGCTGGGATACGGGATCATAATCCAGATTACAGGCAGTAAAAAGGAATATGAATAATCCAAGTCCGGTTTTTATTATTGTTTTCATGATTGTCGAAGTTTATACGATTTGGTTAAATTAAATATCAACATTTACCCCGAAAATAAAGGAGCGGGTTTGCGGATAAGTACCGTAATCCATTCCCTGCACGTTACCCGAATTTCCCCATTGATTTACTTCCGGGTCAAATCCCAGGTATTTGGTGAAAGTGAAAAGATTTGTTACTGTTGCGTAGGGCTGAAGTCTGGTTATCCCGACTTTTTTCATCCAGTTCATGCTGAAATCATAGGACAAAGTCACATCTTTGATGCGCAGGAATGATCCGTCTTCAACGAAATAAGAGGAGATTTTCATATCGTAACCGGCTTTGGGAATGGTTGTAATCATTCCGGGTCTTCTCCAACGTTCCAGAATTCTGTTCGATTGATTTTTGGCATCGTACATGCCTTCCGATTCAATTCTCGATACATTGAAAATGTCGTTTCCGTAAGTTCCCTGAAGCATAACACTCAAAGAGAGCCTTTTGAAGGAGAATGTATTGGTCATACCATAAGTAAAATCGGGGTTAGGATCACCAATGTACGTCCGGTCGGAGGCATTGATAAATCCATCATCGTTTTTATCCATATACATCAGTTCGCCGGTTTCGGGGTCCACACCCTCCGATTCGTATCCCCAGAAACCACCCAATGGTCTTCCGGGCATATTTTTCACGGCAAAATCGGATAAAATATCGGTGACGCGGGCATCGTAATAAACTTGTTTGAAATCAAGACTAACCAGCATGTTTTTATTATGAGAAATGTTGAAGTCGGTATTCCATTTGAAATCACCGGTCAGGTTCTTGGAACTTACGGTGAACTCTATTCCATTGTTGGTCATTTCTCCTTCATTCCGCTGAATGGACGAAACAGCGGCTGAGCCGGCCGGCAGGGTAACCCACATGAGCATGTCCCGTGTTCTTTTGAAATAATAATCGATATTAAAGGTCAATCTGTTTTGAAACAATGTGGCATCGAGTCCGATATTGGTTTGAGTAGTCGTTTCCCAGGTCAGGTCAGACGAACTTAAACTCACCTGGCTGTATGTGGGAACTGCATCGCCCTGTCCGGGTTTCCACCATTCTATGCGGTTGAAATCGTATCTTTCCAGGTAAGCGTAGTCTCCCAGACCGTCCTGATTACCGGTTTGACCCCATCCGGCACGAATTTTTAAGTCATTCAGCCAGTCGAGGTTCGACATGAATTTTTCGGAAGAAATACGCCAGGCTGCAGAAACCGAAGGAAATACTCCCCAGCGTCCCGATGGTGCCAGTTTGCTGGAACCGTCCGCCCGTATATTTACTGTAGCTAAATACCTGCTGTCGTAATTGTAAGACAGACGTCCCAGGTACGACATGATGGCCCACTGCGAAGCTGTAGTGCCGTTTTCCGGGCTGATTTTGTTAGCTGCATTCAGTGTTTGAACCAGATCATTGGCATAGTTGGAGGCAAACTGATAACTCTGAGTCCAGTCTGAAACAGTGTAGGATGTTCCGGCCATGGCTTCGAAATTGTGCAAATTCACCTTTTTGTTGAAAGTCAATATGTTATCAAGCATCATCACCCGGCTGAAAGAGCGATTGTCCTGTCCCTCGCCGAATTGTCCTCTTCCATAACTGGTGGAAACAGGATCGAGAAACGAAGTGTAGTTCCAGTAGCTCATATCGCCGGTTATGGATGAAGTCAGTTTTAATTCGGGAGTGAATGTAATCACGCTTTTACCCGTAGCCAGCAACCGGTGTGTGTCGTTTTTATTGTTTTTGGTACGTGCCAGATTTTCGAGCGGGTGAGTGATATTACTTACTCCGAAGAATTTATTGTAGTAATGTTTTGGATTCTCCGTATCCCAGATTGGAGCATAAGTTGGAGTGTTGATGACCGACAGGATTACTCCACCACGGTTGGCTCCGGTACCGGATATTATGTCACCTTTTGAAATGTTGTTTGAATATGAGATATTGGCACTAAGTGTCAACCATTTATATAATTCCGACTCAACCGAGGAGCGGAAATTGAAACGCTTAAATGCAGTAGTGTTTATTATTCCGGTTTCATCGGTATAACCGCCCGAGAGGAAATAGTTGACTTTATTGGACGCTCCGGATGCAGAAAGCTGATAGTTGTGTCTGATTCCTGTAGAGTAGGTTTCGTCGAACCAATTGGTCAGATCGGTTAGTCCATCCGGTAAAACTACCGATGATTTCAGGTCGGTGAGGTATTCTTTGTATTCGGCCAGATTGAGCGATTCTATTTTCCGGCTGATATTGGTTATACCTGTATAAGCACTGAATGAAATCGCCGTGCGGTCTTTTCGGGCGGTGGCTTTGGTGGTAATCATTACTACTCCGTTTGCACCGCGTGATCCATAAATAGCGGCCGATGAAGCATCTTTCATTATTTGCATGCTTTCAATGTCGTTGGCCGAGAGAAAATCGATGTTATTCATCGGTACTCCGTCCACCACATAAAGCGGGTCATTACTTGCATTCATAGAGGTAGTTCCCCTAACGCGGATTACCATTCCTGCACCGGGTTTTCCATTGGGTTGTATTACCTGAACTCCGGCTGCTTTTCCCTGAATGGCTTGAGCTGCAGAAGTAATCGGTCGCATATCCAGATCTTCGGTTGAAACTGACGATACAGCCGTGGTTACATCTTTTCTTTTGGCTACGCCATACCCAATTACCACCACTTCTTCCAGTCCTTTTGCTTCTTCGGCCATTATTATATCGTTGACAAGTTCAGCACTCAGAGACTTTTCCTGCGGTTTCATCCCTACATACGAAAAGACAAGTACATCGCCCTGCCTGGCTGAAATGCTGTACTGACCGTCCAGATTTGTTATAACACCGGTTGAAGTTCCTTTTATCATTACGCTTACTCCAATCAGAGGCTCCTGATTGGTATCTGTCACAGTACCACGATAATTGACCGCTGATTGTGCCCATGCTGTTGAAAATGGAGTGAAGCAGATCAGTAGCAATATCACCATGAAATTAAAATACTTTTTTTGTGTTCTCATCTGTATCTTTTTGTAGTTATTTTGTGTTAATATTCAGAAAACCAATTTTAAATAAAGCAATTTCTAGTGCAACGTAAAGCAATGATATCTTTACTGAAAACAAATAATTTTTTCAAAAGGTTTAAGCAAATGTACACAATTAAAGTGTAAATTATTTTAGTATAAAAAGTTTAGGGGATACGTTTGAAAATATTACTTTGTATATCAGAGTGATACGTTAAATCCTGAAGCAAAAAAAGTGGATATTTTTTTACTTGAGAGTTGCTAAATATCTACTTTGTAAAGGTCCCAATCTTTTTTACCCTGCTCTCAAAATCATTTCTCGACACTTTTGCCTTGTTTTTTATCTTTGCCCGGTAGTTGTAAATCGTATTGGCAGAGTAATGCAGCAGTTCAGCTATTTTGGCACTATTGTCTATTCCGAGTCGTATCAAAGCAAAAATACGCAATTCGGTATTCAGCAGTTCGTCTTTTTTTAATCCGATTTTTTCTTCGTCCAGAAGAAGGTTATTAAATTCATACACAAAATCGGGATACAGACGAAGGAAAGATTGGTCGAAGTTTTTGTAAAATTCCATTAGCTCGTTGTCCATAAATTCCGAAGATTTAATATCTTCTATTACGTCATTTTGTTGTCCGTTTAATAGTTTTTTTCGGACAGATTTGCGGTAAATGTCCATTTTATCAATGTATAACGAGCATAGTGATAGGAAATGACCGATATATTCTTCTTTTACCTGGTTGG
This sequence comes from Paludibacteraceae bacterium, assembly GCA_018055865.1. Classification (GTDB taxonomy): domain Bacteria; phylum Bacteroidota; class Bacteroidia; order Bacteroidales; family Paludibacteraceae; genus UPXZ01. The sequence continues at coordinate 9,394 of JAGPGR010000048.1, forward strand.
ATTCCGAAAGGTCAGCATTTGTATTTTTGATTTCGTCGTTTATGCGGTTCAATTCCCAGTTCAATCGGTTCAATTCATTGTTTGCTTTGATGGTCTCAGCATTGGCTTTTGATATTTTTCGGTTCTGCAGGAAAATTCCAATAACGGAAGTCAATAATAGTAAAGTCAATAAGCTGATAAATATAAGCAAGATACGCATTTTTTTTTCTTGCTGAGCTTTGTTAGTGAGATAGGCCTTATTTATAATTGACTGCACTTCGGCTATTTGTGTAAAGCGTAGTCGGGCGTTGAAAATTGTTGAATTGTTCACAGAATAGTTGATGTACTGATGAGCTCGTTTAATATCGCTCATTTTGTATCTGATGTTAGCCAGTTCCCATGAGGAGGCATTGTCGGTTATTCCAAGCTGTAAATCGGCTATGGCTGATTTCAGCAACCAGTATTGTTGCATTTGAACGTCTCCGCTTTCTTTATATGTGAGTGACCTCAGAAATGCAATAAGTGCATATTTCTGAGTGTTTTGTGGAGCCGATTTTAGGCGTTCGTCATTCATTTTCAAAGCCATTGTGAAGTCCCGGACATTTCTGTAATCT
>JAGPGR010000328.1 GCA_018055865.1 Paludibacteraceae bacterium
GCAATAAACTTGAATTCACTTTCTCGAATAAACGCTGGCGTACTAACGAAGAAATTGCTGACGGAAAAGTATTCGACACCATGAATGCCGTTGGATTTCACATTCCCGGACAATTCGATAAGGTGCTTGACATCAGCAAATGCTGGCTACAGACCGACGATTCGAATGAAATAAGAAATGAAGTACGCCGTTATGCGCTCGAGAAAAAACTAACTTTTTTCGATCTTCGGGTGCAGGAAGGATTTCTTCGCACCATGATGATACGTACCACCTCTACAGGTGAATTAATGGTGATAATGGTTTTCTTCTACGAAGATATAGATGCACAAAATGCACTTCTTCAACATATTGCCGATAAATTCCCACAAATCACATCACTACTTTACGTTATAAACTCCAAAGCCAACGATACAATTACCGATCAGGAAATCCTATTGTTCAAAGGCACCGAATATATTTACGAAGAAATGGAAGGGCTGCAATTCAAAATTGGTCCTAAATCGTTTTATCAAACAAATTCGGAGCAGGCTTACGAATTGTATAAAATTGTTCGCAATTTAGCCGGACTTACAGGAAGCGAACTGGTTTACGATCTTTACACCGGCACCGGCACCATTGCCAACTTTGTGGCACATCAAGCCCGTTTTGTAGTGGGCATTGAATATGTGCCAGAGGCCATTGAAGATGCTGTGATTAATTCGAAACTGAATAATATTGATAATACTTTATTTTTTGCAGGAGACATGAAAGACATTCTGACTGCTGCTTTTATAGAAAAAAACGGGAAACCCGATGTTATCATTACAGACCCACCGCGTGCCGGAATGCACGACGATGTGATCAATGCTATTTTGCTTGCCGAGCCCAAACGCATTGTGTATGTAAGTTGCAATCCGGCCACTCAGGCTCGCGACTTAAGCCTGCTCGACGCGACTTACAAAGTAGAGGCTGTTCAACCGGTGGATATGTTTCCACACACACATCATGTCGAAAACGTTGTATTATTAATCAAAAGATAAAAATCTAAATCACTACAATTTCTTATACGAAAAAAAACTTTTTGAAGTTAGTATTTCCAATAACTGACCAACAAATAAACATACGCATTCAGCCTTCATTTTATTTGTAAATCAGAAAATGAAACTAAATTTAACTTTACACAGATATCAGTATTTCAGCAAGATATATGATCAGACTTTAAAAATCAATTTGATTTGTTGGCTGTGGTATTTTTTTTCCGTTATTTTGTCGGGATTTTGAAATAAAAACAGATGAAAAACACTTACATATGGGAGTAGAAATAAAAGAGGTTCAGTCAAAAAAAGAATTAAAAAAATTCATTCGTTTTGGTATAGATTTATATAAAAACTGTGAGTTTGCAGCGCCTCCCTTATTAATGGACGATTCACTTAACCTCACAAAAGGGATCAACCCGGCGCTTGAGTTCTGTGAAACAGCCTATTTCTTAGCATATAAAAACAATAAAATTGTTGGTCGCATTGCCGGAATCATAAATCCGGTTTCAAATAAAACCTGGAACGAAAAAAATGCTCGTTTTGGTTGGATTGATTTTATCGACGATGCTGAAGTAGTTGATGCTCTGTTTGCCGCTGCCGAGCAATGGGCAAAATCAAAAGGAATGACTGCAATACACGGACCATTAGGCTTTACAGATTTTGATCATGAGGGTACACTCATCGAGGGATATGATAAACCAGGCACACTGGCAACCATCTACAACTATTCCTATTATCCTGAACACATTGAGCGAAATGGATATGTGAAAGACATAGACTGGAATGAATACCTGATCACAGTGCCTGATGTTTTTCCTGAAAAATATTTTCGTATTGCAGAAATAGTAAAGCAGAAATTCAATGTGACGTCTAAAAAATTTAAATCGCGCAAGGAAGTTGTTGATAATTACGCCTATAAGATTTTTGATTTACTTAATCTGTGCTACTCACATTTATATGGATTTACAAAGCTAAACGAAAAACAGATCCATTTTTATATAAAACTGTATTTCAGCTTCTTCCGGCTCGACACCATTTCAATTGTTGTTGATGAAAAAGATGATGTAGTGGGCCTGGGTATAGCCATGCCAAGCTTTACAAAAGCCCTTCAAAAAGCCAAAGGACGACTTTTTCCACTCGGTTGGTTTTATATGTTGAAGGCATTAAAGAAAAACGATTTAATCGACTTGTACCTTATAGCTGTTCATCCCGATTATCAAAGCAGGGGACTCACTTCGGTTATTTTTGCCGACATCATGCCCAATGCTGCAAAGAATGGCTATAAATTTGCCGAATCTAATCCCGAACTGGAGACCAACACCCGCATGTCTTCACAATGGGGAAGTTTCGAATATGTAAACCATAAGAAAAGAAGGGTTTACATAAAACATATTTAAGAATTGTGATAGCCTGAGGGTTTCCGAGACAGCTCTGAGACTTAAAACAATCTCTGTTATTTGGATTTTAAATTTAAAAAAATGACACGTAAATTTGATTTTTTGGTCATCGGCAGCGGAATAGCAGGCATAAGTTTTGCCTTGAAAGCCGCATCGTATGGTAAAGTAGCTTTATTGTGCAAAACAACCCTCGAAGAGTCGAACACTTCGTATGCACAGGGTGGCATAGCCGCCGTAACCTATGAGCCCGATAGTTTCGAGAAACACATACAGGATACACTTATTGCCGGCGACGGACATTGCAACCTTGCCGCTGTAGAAAAGGTAATTCGTGAAGCACCTGATCAAATCAAAGAATTGTTGAGTTGGGGAGTAGATTTTGATAGAACAGACGATGGGAAATTTGATTTGCATCGCGAGGGAGGTCATTCCGAACACCGTATTTTGCATCACAAGGACAATACAGGCTTTGAAATTCAGCAAAGTATGGTGCGTAAGGTAAAAACTCATCCCAATGTTGAGATATTTGAGAATTATTTCGCCATCGAAATTCTTACACAGCATCATTTGGGCGAAGTAGTTACCCAACACACACCCAATATTGAATGTTATGGTGCTTATGTGCTGAATCAACAAACAAATCA
>JAGPGR010000329.1 GCA_018055865.1 Paludibacteraceae bacterium
TAAAACACACATCTTACACTCCATTTTAATATGGCTATGCTTTTTTTTGTCGGTATCTCCTGCTATCGGGCAAAAGAAAAAAACTGTTGCCAATGACTCCAATACTCCACTTCATTTGCTGGAACCGGCTTATAACAATCCTTATGGTGTAGTCAGCAAAGAAGTCATAAAAAAAGATTTTGACAGAATTCTAAATTACCTGGATGCCGAAACCCCTTTCGCGGTAGTGAATAAAGATACAGGCAGAGAATATACCGACATCACAAAATTAGATCAAAACGCTCAACTGAAACGGGGTTCGTTTCGCCTTACAAGTTACGAATGGGGCGTTACATACGCAGCCATGCTTGCAGCCGCAAAATCAACTGGTGACCGGCGGTATGCCGATTATGTTTACAATCGGCTTGATTTTCTTTCAAAGACAGTGCCCGAATTCAAAAAGCTGAAAAACGATTACGGTGTAGTTGATCCTCAAATGCGCCAAATCATGACTCCACATGCACTGGATGATGCCGGAGCAGTTTGTGCAGCCATGATCAAAGCTTCCCGTGATAACAAAGAGCTCCAGCTTCGCCCGCTCATAGACAATTACATCAATTACATTATGTTTCACGAGTATCGTTTGTACGACGGTACATTTGCCCGTAAACGGCCGCAAATGAATACTGTATGGCTGGATGATATGTTCATGAGCATTCCTGCGATTGTTCAAATGGGGAAACTGACCGGAGAAAGCAAATATTTTGATGAAGCCGTAAAACAAATTACTCAATTTGCAGACAGAATGTTCGTTGAGGAAAAGAACCTGTTTCGTCACGGATGGGTAGAGTCCGATAAAATTCACCCGTCATTCTTTTGGGGAAGAGCCAATGGCTGGGCAATTCTTACACTGACGGAAACACTGGATGAACTTCCTTCCGGTCATCCTCAAAGAGAATATATCCTGTCGCTTCTCCAAAAACACATCAGTGGTATTGCATCGTTGCAGTCAGGAGAGGGATTCTGGCATCAACTACTGGACAGAAATGATTCCTATCCGGAAACGTCTGCTACGGCTATTTTTACGTATTGCATTGCTCATGCCATTAATAAAGGATGGATTGATCCTGTAGCCTACGGACCGGTAGCTATGCTTGGCTGGAATGCCGTGTCGACAAAAATCAACCCTCAGGGACAAATAGAGGGTACATGTGTCGGAACAGGCATGGCTTTTGACCCTGCATTTTATTATTATCGTCCTGTAAGTGTATATGCTGCACATGGATATGGCCCGGTAATTTGGGCAGGCGCGGAGATGATTTCTTTACTTGATAAGCAACATCCGAAAATGAATGACAATGCTGTGCAGTTTTATGCTGTAGAACAAAAAACGAATGCACCCATTTTCAGCGTAAGCGATTCGTCCAGACCGGATGATATTGTGTCAGGTAGTTCCAGAAAAGATGAAAAATCTCCCGTGGTGTTTATCATTGGTGATTCTACGGCTAAAAACGGTCGCGGAAAAGGCGATGGCGGACAGTGGGGTTGGGGAAGTTTTTTCGAACAATTCTTTGATACAACCAAAATCACTGTTGAAAATCACGCGCTGGGAGGCAGAAGCAGCCGCACTTTTTATACCGAAGGGCTTTGGGATAAAGTGTTGCCCGGACTGAAGAAAGGTGATTATCTTTTTATCCAATTTGGGCACAATGACGGCGGACCTCTAAACACAGGACGTGCACGCGCATCACTCAAAGGCATTGGTAATGAGTCTGAAACCGTAATCATGGAAAGAAACGGCGGTCCTGAGGAAGTGTTTACTTTTGGACACTATTTGCGAATTTATGTTCGCCAGGCCAGAGCCAGGGGAGCCATCCCGATTCTGTTATCTCATACACCGGGCAACTCCTGGGAGGGTACAAAAATGATCCGAAACAGCGATACATATGGAAAATGGTCAAAGGAAATTGCTGCACAAGAAGGAGTATTATTTATTGATATGAACGATTTGGTAGCAAAAAAATGTGAAGAACTCGGTCAGGAAAAAACCAAAGAACTGTATATTGACAGAGTGCATACTTCCAGAAGCGGTGCGATACTCAATTGCGAAACATTAATTACAGAAATAAAGTCAAAATCCAATTTTGATTTGATTAAATTTATCAAATAACTGAAGTCAGACATAATTCTTTCAAACTTTCAAACTTTCAAACTTTCAAACTTTCAAACTTTCAAACTTTCAAACTTAAAAAAAACCATGAAAAGAGAAGCTTTTAAAATGTACTTAAAACCCGGTTTTGAAGCCGAATACGAAAAAAGGCACAATGAAATATGGCCTGAACTGAAAAAATTGCTGAAAGATGCAGGAGTGTATGACTATTCCATATTTTGGGATAAGGATACCAATGTATTATTTGCAGTCCAAAAAACATCCGGCGAAGGCGGATCACAAGATTTAGGTTCAACCGAAATAGTACAAAAATGGTGGGCATATATGGCCGATATCATGGATACCAATCCCGATAATTCACCCGTTTCCATCCCGTTGAAAGAAGTATTCCGGATGGATTAAGTAAGTATTTAAGTGAAAAATGAAAAATAATCTTTCTCTTCTTTTCACGCTTTTGCTTGTGTATTCATTTAGTATGCAGGCATTAGCTGTTGATTTTAAATTTTACTTCAACGAACAAGCCGCCAAAAAAGGCTTCGTGAAAGTGACCGAAAAAACTATTTACGGTGCAAATTCTGCTTATGGTTATGATCTGAATACGATTCAAAACGGAAAAGATGCTTTTTTCTTTTCGGTTGATCTACCGGAAGGAAATTACAATGTGAAATTTATTCTGGGTAGTGAATACTTTGAAACCATCACAACAGTAAAGTCAGAATCCAGAAGATTGATGCTGGAGAATATCAAAACTCCGAAGGGGAAGTTCATGAAGCGTGAAATCACCGTGAATCTCCGCAATACCAAAATCGGGACAAATGATTCCGTGAGAATCAAAGCACGCGAAATCGGTAAACTGAACTGGGATAACAAATTGACGCTGGAAATTAACGGAATAAATCCTTCAC
>JAGPGR010000049.1 GCA_018055865.1 Paludibacteraceae bacterium
AGCTGTGCCTTCATCCAACTTTTGAATATTTTCCGGTTTTTCTATATCGGCAGTACGTATTTGTTTGATAAGTTTCAAAGCCATCGGGAATGATCAGAATATTACCAAAGAGGGCCAATGCTGAATGCCGAAAAATACGCATAAAACAATCAGTAGATATGCTCCATAATTCAATGCAGAGTAATAAATGATAGAGCCCTTTACACCAAGAAGCATTGCTGTAGTCTTAATTTTTGAAACACCGTCGTGTTTGATATCTCTGGTATTATTGGCATGAAGTACATTGACAATCAGTAAACCCGGAGCAGCAGCTACAAGCAGCATTTTCCAACTCAAAGCGTTGGTCATCACCAAAAACGTTCCCAACGAAATCAGTTGACCGTAAATGATGAAGATATTCAAATCGCCCAACGCACGATATTTCATGAAAAAGTAAAAATAGGATCCGATCAGGCCAGCCACTCCTATCCACAACAAATGGAAAGAGGTGTTAAAAAGCAGAAAAAGACCGATTAAATTACCGATAACCATGCAGGAAATGCTAAACCAATACACTTCCTTTGGTTCGAACTGCTTATTGACTAGCATACGGCTTGAACCATACGTTTCTTCCCTGTCCACGTTATTTTTGTAGTCGTAATAATCACTCATCATGTTTCCACCTGCTTGTAATACCGGCGAGGCAATGACGGCTAAAATTCCGTACCACCAATTCACATCCATCGGAGTGATGCTGTTTTCGAAAAAAACATAAGCAACAGCCAAAACTGCCGGCATAATTGATAATGCATAGCCCCAGGGTCGCGTTACCATAAACCATTCTTTCAGTGTGTGTTTCATATTTTATTGAGACTTTTAGAATAAAGAACAAGGAGAAAAGACACGTTTTGTCAAACAATTTTAATATCTAATAACTTTGTTCCTTGTTCCTTGTTCCTTGTTCCTTGTTCTGACTAAATCAATTTATTGTTAAACCCTTGCAACGTTTCCAATACATTGGATTTCACGCTGATGAAATGATCAATACCTTTTGCTTTCAGTTCGTCCATATTGGCAGGTGCACCGGCTACAACCAGAATTGCTTTATCTTTGAGCAATTCGTAAGCTGCAGGCGCAAATTCAGTGTATTCATCATCGCTTGAGCAAAGCACCACTAAGTCAGCATTGGCTTCCAGTGCCGCTTTTACCCCTTCTTCAACTGAGTCGAAACCTAAGTTATCAATTATTTCATATCCCGCGCAAGCGAAGAAATTGCCCGAGAACTGTGCACGTGCCAATCGCATTGACAGACTGCCAATGGTAAGCATGAATGCTTTCGGAGTTTTTGCTGATTTTTCAGTAGCAAGCCGAAGTTCTTCAAATTCTTTAGAACCCCGTACAGGTTTCAAAGTTTCAACTCCGGCAGTTGAACAGCCGCAATCGTCAATATCAGTTGAAACTAATTTTGCAGCATCCATCTTTGTCAGGGCCTTTTGGGTAAATTCAGGGAACTGATTGGTACCCAACAGAATTTCTTTGCGGCCAGAAATTGCTTTCAATCGGATGGCAGCAGTTGCTTTCACCTCGCGTTGAAGTTCTCCGGATTTTACCACTTCAAAGAAACCGCCTTTTTCTTCCACATCGAGAAATATTTTCCAGGCTTGTTCTGCCAGTTCTTTTGTCAGTGTTTCGATGTAGTAAGAGCCGGCGCCCGGATCTGTTACTTTGTCGAAATGGCTTTCTTCTTTCAGCAGCAATTGCTGATTGCGGGCTATTCTTTCGGAGAATTCGTCGGAATTTTTGAAGGCGATGTCGTAAGGAAGTACTGTGAGGGAATCTACCCCGGCAAGTGTGGCGCTCATAGCTTCAGTCTGAGTTCGAAGCATGTTAACATTTGCATCATAAATGGTCATGTTGAATTGCGTGGTTTCGGCATGAATGCGCATTTTGGCGGCACAACGGCAAAGTCCGTCAGGTTTGTTGTTCGGACAATCTTCGCGAAGGCATTTGGGCTCATAAGCCATCACAATTTGCGCCCAAAGCATGCGGGCTGCTCGGAATTTGGCAATCTCCATGAAGTAGTTGCTGCCAACACCAAAATTAAATTTTATTTTTTTTGCAGCTATGGATTTTTCAACACCAGTTTCGATTAATGATGAGAGATATTCATTTCCCCAGGCAAGCGCATAACCGAGTTCCTGCGCGCAAAATGCACCGGCATTGCTGAGTGTTGTAGCGTTTACTCCGATTACTTTGTAGAAAGGCAATCCCATGGAAGCCTGTACAACAGATTTTGTTTTGTTAATCACAAATTCTTTGCTCAGATTTGCTCCTTCAACAAGTATGCGGTCAACCGGGTCGATATTGATGGAACCCACAAGAAGTGTAGGATCTGCATAAAAACCGTTTGCTTTGAAATATTCAGTGAGGATGGTAGCCAGTTCAGCTCCTTTGCTTACACAAATCTGGAAATTCAGCTCTACTGCCGTTGGAACTATATCTTTCAGTAATTCAGCTATATAAGCGGGAGATAAATCCGCTTTTTTCAACTTAAAACCAAGTGAAGTAGCTCCGCGGCTCAGCACGTTCAGTGCTTTTTTGTTGGCTTCAGCCGCATTTTCCACAGTGATATCCTGGCGTACGTACCACTCGTTGGTGGGTTTGGTACCGCGAACGTAAGGAAATGCACCCGGTTTTACATCTGTAGCTTTGAGTCCGTCGATGTCTTCGGCCCTGTAAAATGGTTGTACATTAAATCCTTCGTTGGTGCGCCATAAGAGTTTTTTGTCGTAGTCCGCACCTTTTAGATCCTTGATAACCAAGTCTTTCCATTGTTGAGTTGAAACAACGGGAAATTCAGCCAATAAATTCAATTTTTTGTCTGCCATAATTTATGTCGTTATGTAATATATGTCTTTTGAAAAAGGACTGCAAAGTTACCTCTTTTTAGATGGATTTTCAAATGGATTTGTGGAAATTCATACCGAAAACGATGAAAAAGTTCAATTTATTTAAAAAAATTACAATTTTAGGTTAACTTTACACCCGGTATTTTAATTGATTTAATTCAAATGGTAAGTTATGGAAACAAACAATTTCAGTCCGGCTCATTCAGAAGTATTTAAAAGTTCTGACAACGAAATTCTTAGTGAAAAATCTCTAATCATCAGTCCGGAGGGAAAGTCTTATCTGCTTACCACAGCCAAATGGTCGGGTTTTATTGCCATTGTGGGCTTTGCGATGATTGCAATCATGGTTTTCGGCAGTTTAGTAGCGTTTTTCATTTCGCCGTTGCTGGGTGAGTTTCAGGATTTCCAAATGTTTCAATACATGCCTATGCCGTTTTATTTTTTTGGATTTTTTTACCTCCTGATGGCTCTCATTTGTTTTTTTCCCTACTATTATCTTTATCTTTTTTCCAAAAAAACAAAAACAGGAATGCTGAAAAATGATCAGCAAAACCTGAACGAAGGGTTCAAAAACCTGAAAAAAACAGCTAAATTTGTTGGAATTGTTACTGTCATATCACTGGCGCTAATGTTACTGATTATCCCAATCATGATTTTTTCTATCGGGATGCTACAGGCATTATCGAGCGGAGTGGTAGTATAAGTTACAAAAAAAGAAGCTGCTCTGAAGCAGCTTCTTTCGTTATTTAATCATTTTCATGGTTATTACCCGTACATCTTCCACAGGCCGGTCAGATGCATTTGTTTTTACTTTTGATATTTTCTCCACCACATCTATTCCCTCTGTTACTTCTCCAAAAACGGTGTAATTGCCGTCCAAATGGGGCGTTCCGCCTCTTGTCCGATAAACTGCCCGGGCTTCGGCGCTAAATCTGAAGGTCGAATCATTCAGGGAGTTGATTCCATATCGTGCTATTTTTCCAGCTTCCATTGTGCTAAGTTCAGCATCTGTAAATGTTTTTCCCTCCACGATGTAAAACTGACATCCGGACGAGGCTTTTTGAGGATTTACGCCATCTCCCTCACGGGCAGCTGCCAAAGCCCCTTTTTTGTGATAAATGGCAGGCGTTTTGAATTCGGCGGGAATGGTATAACCCACATCACCGTTGCCTAAGGATGCATTTGGTTTGGCAGTTTTTGAATCGGGATCGCCTCCCTGAATCATAAAATCGGCTATTACCCGATGAAAAAGCACTCCATCGTAAAATCTTTCCTTTACGAGTTTCACAAAATTATCGCGATGCAAAGGTGTTTCGTTGTATAATTTTACAACAATAACACCTTGTGTGGTTTCGATCTGAACTTTAGATTCTTTCATTTTAGTTAGATTACTGATAGTGGAACATGCAAAAAACCCTACTGCAATGCAGAAAAGGATAAAATATCTGAGAATTTTCTTCATGGCGATTTTACTGATTCTTTAATTCAATCAAAAGATTTGCGATTCGTTCTACTACTTCGTTAATATACCTTTCTCCTTTTTCAGCTGTAGATTTTTTAGGATTTCCTATGCCGGTATCCACGGTCGTTTTTTGCCAGTTGCGCGGCATCCAGCCGGTTTTGTTATTCAGCGATTCCATTTTCCATCCTTTCGGGGTGCCGTCACCTGCAGTTTCAAGACGTACCAACTCCGGATGATAATGCATCATTACGGAAGTTTCCTGCTCGCCGGCGTGTTCATCTATTGACTCTTCGAAATAACCGGTTCGGGGCAAAAAAGTCCACCAATCGCACTGAATTATCGTAAAATCGGGATATTGCATGGCAAAATCACGAATCATCGGCTTGAAAGTATTGCCTCCGTGACCGTTGATAATAATCAGTTTGCGTAAGCCCTGTACGTGCAGTGAAGCCACAATGTCCGACAAAACTGCTTTTTGAGTTCCCAAATTAAAATGAATGCAAAAAGGCAGTTCCCACTGACCCGGATTTTGAGCGCCCATGTATAGAGGCGGCATAACCATAGCCTTTACTTTCGACTTCTCATAAGCCCGATTGGCTGAATCTTTTGCAATTTCGTAAGTCAGAATGGAGTCAGTGAGGTAAGGCAGGTGATAATTGTGAGGCTCCACAGCACCCCAGGGAAGTATGGCCATGTCGTAGGTGTATTTTTTAACTTCACCCCAGCTTGTGACAGATAAATTCAGAAAATTCTCCTTTTTCATATCCATTGTGTTCATTTTTATTTCTTTGATGAAAAACGCTATTTTTCGGCAGTATTTATAGCATTTCGGTTTGCTCTGATTATCATAAAAATCAATATCATGGCTATTATTTCAGTCAGAATCACATAAGGGAACACTCCCATTCCGTATTTTTCGGTCAGTACACCGGTTGTATAGTTTATCAGCGTATTTCCGATAAGGGCTACCAGCATAGCAAAACTGAATGCAGTAGCTGAAACTTCTTTGAAAAGTTCGCCGGCTGTGCCGAGCATTACCGGAAATCCGGGCGCCAATCCGGAACCTATGAGAAACATTCCCGCCACTTTCAGGTAATAAGGAGTAGGCAAAATTAGTAAAATCAAGCCAATGGCAAGTATAAACAGTGCAAAACCCATTAGTTGGTTGAATCTCATTTTTTTCAATACACTTCCGGTCAACACACGCATTACTATCATTCCCAAAACTGAGGACGAGAATGCGTACAATGCTTTATCTTCGTTTACGTTCAGGTCAAGAAAGTAAGATACGGTCCAATTATTAACAATAGCCTCGAAAGCAGATTGAAAAAACAAATATAAGCAAATGGCAATAAACAGTTTGTTTTTGAAAAAAACCGGAATTAATCTGAATGAAATTTTATCTTTCTGAATAGTAACTGGATAAGCAATAACGGCAAAAAGGATGGCAATGAGTAAGCTTAGTACACATGCAACATCAATAACGAGTGTGTGATACGCTTTGTCGATTACACTCAGAGCCATGGGCATGAAAAATGCCCCGATTCCGAAAAAAGCTCCCAACCAGGTGAGGTTGGTGATTTTTTTCTCTTTTTCACTCAAATCGGATACTAACGCACTTGAAGCACCATTCATCACGCCACCACCTATTCCGAACAAGAAAATACATATTCGAAGTAAATTAACCGATCCGGCATGGGCAATTCCCAGAAATCCGAGTGATAATAACACACTTGCCACAGCAAGCACCCACCGATAGCCGTACTTATCGGCTATGGGGCCAAAGGCGACAGACCCGACAAGTAATCCAAGAGGAAGGATGGAAAAAAGTCCGCCTGCTTCCACGTCACTCATACCAAACCGCTCTTTGAGCACAGGCAGCGTAGAGCCAATAATGACCATGGAAACGCCAAACAAAAATATCCCCGTAAATACAGAAATAAATGCAATCTTTCTATTCTTCATACTGTGATTTTTCAAAAACGGATTCAAAGGTAAATATTTTTGACGGATGAACAGGATAAAAAAGGTGGTAATTTTCAAAAAAACATATAATCGTATTGAATTTTCAAGGATGCTAAGTTTTCAATATTTTTATTAAATTTGCAGTCAACTAAACATCTTATGAGCAAAATCTTCGAATATACTTATTCTTACAAGCTGGCAAGAGATTACATGATTTTTTGCTTCCGGCAATTCTACGGCGAATTTATTGTCAACGGGAAAGAAAATCTGCCATCTGACGATTCGGCTGTAATATTTGCTCCCAATCACCTGAATGCCCTGATGGATGCGCTGGCAGTATCTTCAATCATGCCACGCGGCAAAGCCGTGATATACCTGGCCAGAGCCGATCTTTTTGCCAATAAAACACTTGCAAGCATCATGCATTTTGCCAAAATCATGCCTGCATTCCGCATGCGCGATGGTTTTGAGAATTTAGGGAAAAACAACCGGATTTTTCAGACATGTATTGATGTTTTGCGATTCGGACATTCCATTTGCATTATGCCTGAAGGCGGACAAGGGGATGAACGAAAAATCCGGCCGCTCGTTAAAGGCATTTTCAGGTTGGCTTTTGAAGCTCAAAAAGTATTTGGCGACGGGAAAAAAGTTAAAATCATACCATTGGGAATTAATTTCGGCGATTTGGAAAAATGCGGGAAATCGATAATAATTAACATCGGCAAACCAATTGACATTCAGGATTATATACCAAGTTTCGACATCAACCAGCCAAAAGCCATCAATAAAGTAAAAAATAAACTTCATCAGGAGTTATCCATCCTTACACTGGATTTGGCTACATCTCAATATTACGCAAGTTTTGAAACTATCGCAGATATTATGGCTGAGGAATTGGTTGAAACGGACGAAAAAGTAAATGTGACAACCGAAAAATTCAGACTGAAACAAAAAACGGCAAAAACGCTGGTCGAAATTGAGAAATCAGAACCGGAACTGATGTTGGAGCTTAACCGGTTGAGCACTAATTATTCGTCGTTACTCAAAAAACTTCATTTCAAATCGTCCATTTTCAGTCAGATGAAATCGGACGAAACCAGTTTTTCACGATTAATTTCGCTGATTATCACTTCACCGGTATTTCTTTTCGGGCTAATAACCAATGTATTACCAACCTTTCTCCCTGTCTGGCTCCGAAAATTATCGGTAGTGGGTTACAGCGGATTTCACAGTTCGGTTCATTTCGGATTGGGAATGATATTATTTCCGCTTTTTTATGCTTTACAAGCGGTAATATTCCATGCAGCGCTATCGCCCAATTGGGGTATGACGCTTATTTTCATCACATTACAGTTTTTCACCCGTTCATTTGCTCTCAAATGGTATTCCAACTTAATTAAATACCTCCACAAACTTCGTTTCAACGGATTACTGGTTGCCCGATTGGAACATTCAAGTATGCTCTACAGGCTTATTGATCTTCGTAATAAAATTGTATTTCGGACTAATACCAAAAACAGAGAAAACCAATAGCGGTTTTCTCTGTTTTTTTTTAGAAAAATACTATTAAAGTACATTCTATCAATTAATTCCTGCTTTTTCATACGAAATACCGCAAGCATCGGCTACTCCTCTTCCATATACAGGGTCGGCTTTGAAGCAGTTGCCAATGTGACGGATTTTGATAAATTCTTCCACTCCGTTCATATTACGGGCGGTATTTTCAAAAAGAGCTTTTTGCTGTTCTTCATTCATCAGGCGGAACAGTTTGCCCGGTTGTTCGAAGTAATTGTCGTCATCTTCGCGGAAGCTCCAGCGTTTCACGTCGCCGCCTTTCTCCAGTGGCTCATTGTGTTGCAGTTGCTCAGGCCAAACTCCGTAGCTGTTGGGTTCGTAATGAATGGTCGAACCCTGATTGCCATCCACGCGCATCTGTCCATCACGGTGATAGGAATTAAGCGAATGCATGGCACCTTTCGGTTGGTTCACCGGTATTTGATGGTGATTTACACCCAAGCGGTAGCGCTGTGCGTCCCCATAGGAGAACAAGCGTCCCTGCAGCATTTTGTCGGGCGAAAAACTGATGCCCGGAACCACATTGGCAGGATTGAAAGCAGCCTGCTCCACATCCTGAAAATAATTATCCGGATTGCGGTTCAGTTCAAATTCGCCTACCGGAATGAGCGGAAAGTCAGCTTTGTACCACACTTTAGTCAGGTCAAACGGGTTATAAGGCATATTTTCGGCCTCTTCTTCGGTCATTATCTGCACAAACATTTTCCATTTCGGATAGTCGCCGCGTTCTATCGCTTCGAATAAATCGCGCTGGTGACTTTCACGGTCATTACCTACCAGTTCAGCAGCTTCGGCGTCGGTCAGGTTTTTGATTCCCTGCTGATTGACGAGGTGAAATTTCACCCACACCCGTTTGTTTTCGGCGTTAATAAAACTGTAGGTATGACTTCCGAAACCGTGCATATTGCGGTAACTGGACGGAATGCCGCGGTCGCTCATGGTGATGGTCACCTGATGAAGCGCTTCGGGCAGATTAGACCAGAAATCCCAGTTATTATTGGCACTGCGCAGGTTGGTGTGGGGGTCGCGTTTTACAGCGTGGTTCAGATCGGGAAATTTCATCGGATCGCGGAAGAAGAACACCGGCGTGTTGTTACCAACCAAATCCCAATTTCCTTCTTCGGTATAAAATTTCATAGCAAACCCGCGTATATCACGCTCGGCATCGGCAGCTCCACGCTCACCGGCCACGGTGGAAAACCGAACAAACATATCCGTCTTTTTTCCGATTTCAGAGAAAATTCGGGCTTTCGTGTATTGCGAAATGTCGTGCGTAACAGTGAATGTGCCAAATGCACCCGAACCTTTTGCATGCATACGCCTTTCGGGAATTACTTCGCGGTCAAAATGCGCCATTTTTTCAAGATACCACACATCCTGAAGCACCATGGGACCACGCGGACCCGCTGTCATCGAATCCTGATTGTTAGCAACCGGAGCACCTGCAGCGGTAGTCATCGGTTTCTGATTTTCTAAGTTTTTCTTCTCTTTCATGGATAAAATATTTATTAGTGTTAATTCATTTTTCACCTTAATTACAACAAAGATAAAGGAGCTTGATAATATATACAACTGATTTTGATTATGTCTATATAGATATTATCTATTATCCGGAAATATTACCAATCATTGAGGTTTTAATAAATGAAACAAACATCCAGAATGAAAGTTTTTAAAATTACAATATCATCTGTATTTTTTTTCACTTTTCACAACTATTTCTTATTTTTGTGAGGGAGATAGTAAGATGAGTTAAATCTGTATTTCTGTTATTAGGTTCTTCAAGAAATTTTTAAGCCTTTGATTCAAATTCCTTTCTATAGTTTTTATTAATATGAGAAAATATTGTTTTATTTTAATTCTCGCATGGATGTCGGCAGGTTCGGTTTCAGGAATGGAATATGAAACCGATTCTTTATTGCGGATTTTTGATGATTTACTGCAGACTTATGAAGTGCAAATAAACGAACGCCAACAACGGATTGATGAACTGAAGAATAAGTCAGATCG
>JAGPGR010000050.1 GCA_018055865.1 Paludibacteraceae bacterium
GCCTGCTCTCCTACACCGAATTCCGGCACGACGGGTATTACAACGTGGAAGGCGGCATGTACAACATTGTGAAAGGGATAGTGAAAGAACTGGAAAAACAAAACGTGAAAATTCGGTACTCCACCGAAATAGTGGATGTACAGTCAGATGGAGACAAGGTGAAAAAACTGACCGACAAAAATGGAAATACCTACGAAGCCGATACTTTTCTGATAAACGCCGATGCCGCTTTGTTCAGAAATCAAATACTGAAACGCCCGAAATTTTCTGACAAAAAACTGGCCAAGATGGAGTGGACTATGGGATACCTCACTTTTTACGTTGGGATAAAACGAAAATTGCCGCAGGTAAATCACCACAACTACTACCTGGGCGGCAACTACGAGGAGTACGCCAACAACGTGCTGAAAAACCCCGACACACTCCAGAAGCCTTACTATTACGTGAATGTGGTATCGAAACACAACGCAGAATGTGCCCCTGAGGGATGCGAAAGCTTGTTTTTTGTATGCCCTGTACCCAATATGCAATACAAACCCAACTGGGACGACCGCGAGGAAATAGTGAACAGCATTTTGACTGATTTCTCTGAACGAATAGGCGTAGATATACTCCCGGATATTATCACAAAAACCATTTACACCCCCAAAGAATGGAAAGAGTGGATGAATTTGTATCAGGGAAGCGGATTAGGTTTGTCGCACAAAATGAGCCAGATAGGCGGTCTTCGACCTGCCAATTTCGACGAAAAGTTCCGCAATATGTTCTACGTGGGTGCTTCTACAGTGCCAGGTGCCGGACTGCCTATGGCCATTATCAGTGCCGACCTGGCTTGTCAGAGAATAATAAAGCAGGCAAAATCTGCTGAAAAATAATTTTTTGTAGTAATTTTGTTTCAGAAATCAACAAGAATAATTCTCTACAAAAATGAAAAAAAATATAGCCATCGTAGCCGGAGGCAACTCGTCAGAAGTGCATGTATCGCTGAGAAGTGCTGCCGGAATCAAATCGTTTATTGACACCGAAAAGTACAACTGCTTCTTAGTAACCATTGTAGGTAAGTTGTGGCAGGTTGAACTTTCGGAAACGAAAAAATACCCGATTGACAAAAACGATTTCAGCTTTACGGTCGGAAAAAAGAAAACAGTGTTTGACTTTGCCTATATCACTATTCACGGCACTCCGGGCGAAAACGGCATCCTGCAGGGATATTTTGACCTGCTGGCTATACCTTACTCCACCTGCAATGTACTCGTATCGGCTCTCACGTTCAATAAATTCACCTGCAATCAGTACCTGAAAGGATTCGGAATTCGCGTGGCAGAATCTGTTCTGCTGCGCAAGGCGAGCAGCATAGCCAACGATGAAGTAATCCAAAAAATCGGATTGCCCTGCTTTATCAAACCAAACGTGGGAGGAAGCAGTTTCGGAGTAACGAAAGTGAAGGAAGAAGCCGACATTCAACCCGCCATCGGAAAAGCCTTTTCGGAAGGCGAAGAGGTGCTCATCGAGCAGTTTGTGAGAGGAAATGAATTTACATGCGGCATGTACAAAACCAAAACCAAAACGGTGGTATTTCCGGTAACGGAAATTGTGACCAAAAATGAATTTTTTGATTACAGAGCCAAATACAATCATGAGTCAGAGGAGATTACACCGGCCCGCATTTCGGTAGAACTCACAGAGCGGATACAGACTTTGACCAGTGCCATCTACGAAATTCTGGGCTGCAAAGGCATTATCCGCGTCGATTACATCATTACCGAAAACGAAGAAATCAACCTGCTGGAAGTGAACACAACACCCGGCATGACTACAACCAGTTTTATACCGCAGCAGGTAAGCGCAGCCGGACTGGATATAAAAGATGTGATGACCGATATTATCGAAAATGAGATGTAAAAAAATCCCCCTAATTCCCCTCCCGCCTTGCGGGATAAACTCCGGGAGACTTTTTTTAAGAATACAAATCAGAGACTAACAATTCAACTATTCCACCAATCAAACCAATACAGCACTTATGTACACATTCAACGAGGTTTTAAGCATTGTAAACTCAGAAGTGGAACAAATCAACTGGAAACGGGAGCCTTTCGGTCTTTACGAACCGATTGAATACATCTTGTCGCTGGGTGGAAAACGGCTTCGGCCGGCCATTACGCTGATGGCATGTAATCTGTATTCGGACGAGGTGATGAAAGCCCTGAAACCGGCAATCGGTCTGGAGATATTTCATAACTTCACCCTGCTGCACGACGACATCATGGACCGTGCCGATATGCGACGTGGAAAACCAACCGTTCACAGAGTCTGGAACGATAATACGGCCATTCTTTCGGGAGATGTGATGCAAATAGAGGCGTATAAATGGATAGCCGAAGCACCTGAAAATCAGCTGAAAATCGTATTGGATTTATTCTCAAAAACAGCTTCCGAAATTTGCGAAGGACAGCAACTCGACATGGAATTTGAGCAGCGAAGCGATGTGACTGCCGATCAGTATATAGAAATGATAAGGCTGAAAACAGCGGTACTGGTTGCAGCCGGATGCCGGATTGGAGCAATAATAGGCGGCTCAGACGAGGAAGATGCCCTGAATCTGTACGATTTCGGAAATTATATCGGACTTGCTTTTCAGTTGAAAGACGACCTGCTGGATGTTTACGGAAATGAAGCAAGTTTCGGGAAAAAAATAGGCGGAGACATTCTGTGTAATAAAAAAACATACCTACTCATTCATACCCTCAAAACAGCACAGGGTAAAGACAATGAAGAACTGATGTACTGGCTTGGCAATAACGAAAAAGCTGATCAGGAAGATAAAATCAAGGCAGTAACTGCCATTTTTACACGCTTGAAAGCAAGGGAAATTTGTGAAAATGCCATGCAACACTATTATGACCTGGCTACAGAAAGTCTTGATAAAGTGAAAGTACCCGAAGCAAGGAAAGAACAATTGAGAAAATTAGCACAAAAATTGATGTCAAGAGACGATTAAAATTCGTACTTTTGTAAAAAATACAACTTAAACAACCCTGTTATAATCCTTTCAGAAAGAAACTATGCCCTACCGCCGTTTACCAAATACTGATCAGTCACGACTAAGAGCACTTCGAACAGCTATAAAACAAGCGGGTCATCAGAATTTCAACGATCAGGTAGTTACTTTCAAATCAATAAGGGAGGCTGAAAATTTTCTGAACGTGTTCGAAAAACAACTTTTTCTCTACAAACAAACACTGGAGAGTCAGATCAACGCCAATAAACAGTATCAGCACGTATTGAACAATGCCCGGATGTACATTTCGCACTTTATTCAGGTTTTCAATCTGGCTGTAATCCGCGGCGACATCAAAAAAGAGCACAAACTATTCTATCATCTCGACCCGGAAATACACAACGTACCCGATCTGACAACCGAATCGGCTTTACTGAATTGGGGTAAGAAAATAATTGATGGAGAAAATGAACGAATCCGTAACGGAGGCTCACCTATTTACAATCCGACTATTGCAAAAGTGCAGGTTCATTTTGAAGTTTTCAAAGAATACAAATCCAATCAGAAACTCTACCAGGCCACAACAAATCGTAACTGGGAAGAACTTGTTAAACTACGAAAAGCCTGCGACATCATTATTCTGGATATCTGGAATCAGATAGAAGAGTATTATAAGAATGAAACTCCTTACCATAAACTGATAAAATGCAGGAAATTCGGACTGGTATATTATTATCGCCGCAACGAAAAAGAACTGACACCCGACGATTGAGCTGTATCAATCAACCACCTGATTCGGACTGAAAATTTTATGCATTTTCATATTGCCCCATTTTACGGGCACCTTGTCCAGAAGCTGAAAATCGTACCCTACCCCGAAGGTTTTTATGTTCTTTACAGATAAATAAGTATCGTAGTAGCCTCCACCACGCCCCAATCTGTTTTTTTTCCTGTCGAAAGCCACTCCCGGAATAATAGCCAAATCCACTTTACCTGCAAAAATTTCAGTCTTTGGTTCCCTCGCTGCGCCCGCATCATCGGTCGATTCGTCGAAAGAGATGAATCTCTTCATACTCAGTTTATCTCCGTGAACAGATGGAAGCAGTATGGTTTTCTGCTCACTCCACTTCTGAATGTACCGGTGCGTGGGAAGTTCGGAAGATTTGGACCAGTAAACCAGGATGGTTTGGGCACTAAGAAAATCCTTACATTGCTCTATCTTTTTAAAGACAATATCTGCTGCATTATCTTTCTGTTCGTTACTCAGTTGCTTTTTCAGCTGGTGCATTTCTTCTCTGACACGTTTTTTTTGCTGTTTTATCCGTTCATGACGAAAAGAAAACAGCTTTGAAAAATAATTTTTCATCCGCAAAAAATGGCAAGGTTAATATAAAAAGGCTATAGCTGACCGGCATCAACCAGCGTCACCACACGTTCAACAATACGGTCCTTGTCGGAAGCGTCGTATTCGCTTTTCAGATCAGAGCCAAAAAACAAGGCAATTGTATTCCAGAAAAAAGCAGGCATGTTGCCTTTGTACGATTTAATTATTTCATACGTATTGATATCGTGCTCTCTGTCAATGAGTTTTATCAGCATTTTACCCTGATTGACAGTCATATTTCGTAATGGCTTTTCGTATTGTTTGAAAATTCGTTTCTGAAACTCGTTAATGTGTCTTTTTCGGGCAGCATCGTCGGACATCAGAAACAACTCTCTGTTCAGTCGGTTTATCTCTAAGGTAGCTAATCGTGCATAAGGCAATGCCTTTTTCACATCTCTGACCGTACGCCAGTAAAATTTTTCCTGCCTGCTGCTTCTGAAAACCAGAGGAGGATACACGAATAACTCACGTAAATTGTCCAGATAAATCGTATCGCCATTTTCAATGACCATTTCCATCATGGCATACGAAGTGGGACGTGTACCAGGAACGGTCATGTCGACACTTATCTGAGCATAAATTCCTGAAAATGGAAGAAGTAAAGTCAGAAACAACCCGAATGTAAATCCTTTGTTCATTGTAATATTATCAGCGTCAAAGATACTAAATCCTGAAAGATGTTACAAAATTCCCTGAAAATTTACAACAATAATTATTCCAACTTATTATTTTCTTTTATGACAAATTATAAATTATTTGTTACTTTTGGCAACTGATTGCTTCCTGTAGTCAAAACTATAATATTTGTACCCGATTCCGAAACTTATAGCTGTTCTTTTTTTATGAAACGATGCTGTTTAATCCTTCTGCTGGCCGGATACATATCAGGCTCGGTAGCACAGATAGCTCCGGTTGTAGCTTCTTCTGTTTCCATTGCCAACACTTCTGTAGCTGTTCTGAGCGATTGGAGTGCTTTTCAAAACACGGCGGCACTGGCTCATGTGGAGAATATTGAGGTTGCAGCACAGTACGAAAATCGCTTCATGATGAAAGAACTGAGCACCCGAAGCGTTCAGACCGGATTCAATACCAAATACGTCAATGTAGGATTAAGCTTTTCGTATCAGGGATACTCGGCTTACAATGAGATGATTACCGGATTGGGATTGGCCCGTAATTTTGGTGATAAATTCTCCATGGGTGTGCAGTTCGACTACTATACGGCTTATTTTTCTGCCTCCGATGAGAACCGATACCGCGGAGCCGTGCTGGCTCAATTCGGAGTGGCTGCCACCATTTTTCCGCAACTTACAGTCGGCTTTCACACCTTCAATCCATTCCAAACAACCATCAAAACCGAGTTCAGCGAAAAACGAATTCCTTCCATTTTCAGCATCGGAACCAACTATGCCTTTGCCGACAATCTGAACTGGCTCTCCCAAATAGACAAGGAAGCAAGCAGCAACTTCCGCTTTGCATCGGGCTTTGAATATTCCATGATACGGGAACTTACGGTGAAACTTGGAGCTTATGGCACCGATTATCTGATTCCCTGCCTTGGTTTTGGGGTGCATCTGGGTTCATTTCACTTCTATCTGAACGGCGAACTGCATCCGCTGCTGGGATTGAATACGGTTGCTAATCTGAAATTTCGCTACTAAATTCACACTGATGAAATTATTTTTCAAGATTATAATTGTAGTTTTCATACTGCTCGTTCCACACGGATTAAAAGCGCAGGATGTGGTAAATTCTGCCGAACAGATTATTGCTGATATTTATGAACAAATTTCAGAAGAATCGGAAAACGAAATTGATTTTACAAATTTCTACGACGATTTGATTTCGTTGTCCGAAAATCCCATCAATCTTAACAACACCAACAAGGAAGAACTGGATAAACTTCAATTTCTGTCTGATACACAGGTTGACAACATACTGTACTATCTTTATAAAAACAGCCCGATGCGTACCATTTACGAACTGCAACTCATTGACGGACTGGATATGACAGATATACACCGAATGCTTCCTTTTGTCTCGCTCGGTGAAGCTTTGGCTAAGAAACAAACGCTGAAACTGAACGACGTTTTCAAATATGGAAAAAATGAAGTATATTTTCGACTCGACAAGGGACTTGAAACAAAGGAAGGTTACCGGTTTGTACCCGAAGAAGAGAATCAGCCGGCTGAAGATGACACCCGAAAATATGTAGGTAATCCTTATTACAACCATCTGAAATACCGCTTCAGATACAGAGATAAAATCCAGTTTGGCATTACTAGTGAAAAAGATGCAGGTGAGCAATTTTGGGGTGAACACAACAAAGGCTATGATTTCTATTCTGCTCATCTTGAATTGCGGAATTTCGGCAAGATAAAAACCCTGGTTCTGGGTGACTACAGAGCTAATTTTGGACTTGGACTGGTAATGCGAACCGATTTTTCGATGGGCAAATCGTCGTATGTAATGCAGGTATCTCCGAAAAGCAACGGTCTGAAAAAGTTTAGTTCCACTTCCGAAACTGATTTCTTTCGGGGAGCAGGCGCTACCGTTAGGCTTGGAAAATTGGATATTACAGCCTTCTATTCCAATCGTATGATTGACGGCGATACAATCAATGGTCAATTTACAGGTATCAATGAAAGCGGACTGCACAGAACAATCAGCGATTTGAGAAAAAAACATACTGTCAATCAGCAAATAGCCGGAGGAAACATCACATTTACCCACAGCTGGTTTCAGGTTGGTGCAACCTCAGTCTATACGCACTTCAATCACAGCTTGCAACCTCGTGATGCTATTTACAATCGCTTTTATTTCCGGGGCAACGAGCAACTGGCTGCAAGTGTCAATTATCGCCTGCGTTGGCAAAAACTGAATATTTTCGGCGAAACAGCCATGACCGAAAAATCGGCATTTGCTACCATCAACGGACTGAATTTTAGCCCTATTTCACGGGTTAGTCTGGTGGCATTGCACCGGTATTTTCCGAAAGAATACGATGCACTCTTCGCCAATACATTTTCTGAAACTTCGCGCGTGAACAATGAAAGCGGACTGTATGTCGGGGCCGAAATACGTCCTGTGAAGTACTGGAAAGTTTCGGCTTATGTGGACAGCTACTCGTTTTCGTGGAACAAATTCGGCGTGGATGCTCCTTCAACCGGAAACGACTACCTGGTTCAGGTGGATTATTTTCCAAAACGAAACGTGGGGATGTACTGGCGCTTCAGATATGAAGAAAAAGCCCACAACTTTTCCGACATGGCGAGCACTATGCCCATCGTACTGCCGCAACCCAAATGGCAGGCACGATATCAGTTGAATTACTCCTTCGGACGTTTTGATTTCAAAAATCAGCTGGATGCCAACGGATTTAGCGATGGTGTGAACAAGCCCACCTACGGATTTTCGGCATTCCAGGATTTAAGCTATGATTTTGAAAAGATTCCGCTCGCTGTAAATGTTCGCCTGCATGTATTTGATGCGCAGGATTTCGAAAACCGGTTTTACACCTACGAGCGGGATGTGTTGTATGCCTTTTCAGTTCCTATGAATTACGGCTTAGGAACCCGTTATTATCTGAATTTACGCTACGATGCCGGAAAGAATCTTTCATTGTGGCTCAAATTGGCTCAAACCGTGTATGCCGACTACCGTACAACCGTGAGCAGCGGCAATGAAGAAATTCAGGGAAACAGAAAAAGCGATTTCAGGTTTTTGGTAAAGTGGAAGTTCTAAAAATTTCAACTACAGTAATCAAAAAATCCCGCTCCAAAACATGAAGCGGGATTTTTCTATATAGTATTTTATCATTCTACAATTGCGGTCCTGAAGCTACCAATGCAAGCGCATCGTCGTTGTCGCAGTATTGTTCGAAGTTCTTGATGTATTTTGCAGCCAGGGATTTAGCTTTGGTTTCCCATTCTGCTACATCAGCATAGGTGTTGCGTGGATCAAGGATTTCGGTATCTACATTGTTCAGAGTCGAAGGAGCTACCAGATTCAAAATTGGGATATGAATTGTAGGAGCATTTTCGATTGAACCGTCGATGATGGCGTCAATGATGGCACGTGTATTTTTCAACGAGATACGTTTTCCTGTTCCATTCCAGCCGGTATTCACCAGGTACACTTTTGCGTTGTGTTCATGAGCTTTTCCAATCAATGTTTTTGCGTACATGGTTGGGTGTAAAGTCAGGAATGCTTCACCAAATGCAGGAGAGAAAGAAGGAACCGGTTCGGTAATTCCACGTTCTGTTCCGGCCAGTTTGGAAGTAAAGCCTGAAAGGAAGTGGTACTGAGCCGATTTATCATCGAGAATAGATACCGGAGGCAACACACCGAATGCGTCAGCCGACAGGTATATGATTTTTTTGGCGTGCCCTGCGCGTGATGGTGATACGATTTTGCTGATGTGGTAAATCGGATACGATACGCGAGTGTTTTCTGTTTTCGAAGCAGCAGCTGTATAGTCTGGTGTTCCGTCTTCTTTTACAGTTACGTTTTCCAACAATGCATCGCGTTTGATAGCTCTCCAGATGTCGGGTTCTTTGTCTTTTTCCAAGTCAATAACTTTTGCATAGCAACCACCTTCGTAGTTGAATACACCGTGATTGTCCCATCCGTGTTCGTCGTCACCGATCAGGTAACGTTTCGGGTCGGCCGAAAGGGTAGTTTTACCTGTCCCTGAAAGTCCGAAGAAAATAGCAACGTCGCCTTCTGTACCTACGTTGGCCGAGCAGTGCATCGAAGCAATGCCGCGCAAAGGCAGGTAGTAGTTCATCAGGGCAAAAATACCTTTTTTCATCTCTCCGCCGTACCAGGTACCGCCGATTACCTGCATTTTGCGGGTCAAATCGAACAAGGTGAATACTTCAGAGTTCAGTCCCTGTTCTTTCCAGTTGGGGTTAGTGGTTTTTGAACCGTTCAGACATACGAAATCAGGTTCGCCGTAGTTAGCCAGTTCGTAGTGCGAAGGGCGGATAAACATATTGGTCACAAAGTGAGCCTGCCATGCCACTTCCATGATAAAGCGCACTTTCATGCGGGTATCTTCGTTGGTGCCGCAGAAAGTATCCACTACATACAATTTTTTGGCAGTAGAAAGTTGTTTGGTCACCAGGTCCTTGCAGTGGTCGAATACTTCGGGAGAAGTCGGGCGGTTGATAGTGCCATCCCACCACATTGTGTCACGGGTAGTATCGTCTAATACAATAAATTTATCTTTTGGAGAACGACCGGTGAATTTACCTGTATCAACTGATACGGCTCCGGTATTGGTTAATACTCCTTTTTCAAAGCCTTCGTTAGCAGGATCAATTTCAGCCTGAAACAATTCTTCGTAGGTGGGGTTGTGCAGGATTTCGATGTCGCCCGAAATACCATACTTACTTAAATCTAAATTTGCCATTTTAAAAAATTTAATTGATTTATCTTGTTTTATCTATCTTCTGATTTTGACGGTGCAAAAGTACTACAATTTCTCCAACAAAAAAAGCAATTAAAGAA
>JAGPGR010000051.1 GCA_018055865.1 Paludibacteraceae bacterium
ATCCAAATATCCGATTATCGAAAAAAGAAATGTGGACTACGATGCCGAATTTAATTTGTCCATATATACCGATATAGTAATCGGCAGCGATACCCTCCGGGTTATTAATAATCACCTGGAATCCAACAGGATAACTTCATCAGATATGAAACAAACTTCTGAACTGAAAAATGATTTTTCGTCAGAAAAACTCACAGGAGTGACCAAATACCTTTCTCGCAAGATGAGTGTGGCCTATAAAGTGCGTGCTCAGCAGGCGAACGAGGTGGCAAACGTCATCAGCAAGTCGCCCTACAAAGTCATTTCCTGCGGTGATTACAACGATGTGCCGACCTCCTATACCTACACCAAAGTGAAGGGTGACATGAAAGATGCGTTCAGGGAAACCGGCCGCGGACTGGGATGGACCTACGCAAAGTCTTTCTACCGTTTCCGGATCGACTACATCATGTACGACAAGTCGTTTCATTCGGCCAACTATAAAAGGGGTAACCTGAAAACATCGGATCATTATCCCATTCAAACCGACCTTTATTTATCCAAAAAAGACATTGAAACTGAATAAATTATTTTGTAACTTTGTGGCTCAAAACGAACTGATTTTTTTATTAAAACATATAAATTCATAAAATTATGAACACACCAACGAATCTGAAGTACTCCAAAGACCACGAATGGGTACGCCTGGAAGGAGAATTTGCTTACGTAGGAATAACCGATTTCGCTCAAAGCGAATTGGGTGAAATTGTATTTATAGAGGTAGAAACCGTGGGCGAAACGATGGAAGCCGGCGAAATTTTCGGGTCGGTAGAAGCTGTGAAAACAGTCTCTGATTTGTTGCTGCCTGTTTCGGGCGAAATTGTTGAATTCAACGAAAAACTGGAAGAAGAACCCGAATTGGTGAACAACGATCCTTACGGCGAAGGCTGGATGGTGAAAATAACCGTATCAAACCCTTCAGATTTAGATTCACTCTTGACACCTGAAGAATACAGCGCATTGCTGGGGTAAAAAAGTTTGCAGTTTGCAGTTTATAGTCAGAAACCCAGACTCGACTGTTTGTTTTATAAAACCTCAAGCTTCGTGCTTCAAACTAAAAACATGACACCAAAAGTAAGCATAATAATGGGCAGTACATCCGATCTGCCTGTGATGAAAAAAGCAGCTGAATTTTTCGACGAAATGGAGATTCCGTTCGAAATTCAGGCTCTATCGGCTCATCGTACGCCCGAAGAAGTGGAGCGATTTGCCAAAGGTGCCAAAGATCGCGGCATTCAGGTAATCATCGCGGCAGCAGGAATGGCAGCTCATCTGCCCGGTGTGATTGCTTCCATGACCACGTTGCCTGTTATCGGAGTTCCGATAAAGGCCTCGCTGGACGGACTGGATGCGTTGCTGGCTATCGTACAGATGCCTCCGGGAATACCTGTTGCTACTGTAGGAATTGACGGAGCGCTCAATGCCGCAATTCTTGCCGCTCAAATAATGGCAACTGCCGATGAAAACCTGAAAATGAAACTGGCTGATTACAAAGAAAATCTGAAAAATAAAATTGTAAAAGCCAACGAAGAACTGAAAGAGGTAAAGTATAAGTTTAAATGCCCCCCAACCCCCTAAAAGGGGAGTCTGGAGTGCAGATAATGAATTTTTAACTACAAGAAAATCCCATTTTTGAACATTCAAAACAACCAAAACATTCAAAACATTCAAACCATAAAAAGATATGCAAACATTAGACAACTTTAATTTTGCCGGTAAAAAAGCTTTTGTACGTGTGGACTTCAACGTTCCGGTGGACGAAAATTTCAATATAACCGACGATACACGTATCCGTGCTGCCATGCCGACGTTGAAAAAAATTCTTGCCGACGGCGGTCGTTTGATCATTGCTTCGCACATGGGGCGTCCGAAAAAAAATCCGGATCCCAAATATTCACTGAAAGTAATTGTTACCCGTGTTTCTGAATTGCTGGGTGTTGCCGTGAAATTTGCTCCCGATGCTTTGGGTGCCGAAACAGAAGAAATGATAGCTGCACTGACAGATGGTGAAGCCTTGCTGCTCGAAAACCTCCGTTTTTATGCCGAAGAAGAAGGAAAACCACGCTTACCCGAAACAGCTACCGAAGAAGAAAAAGCAGCTGCAAAAAAAGAAGTGAAAGCTTCGCAGAAAGAATTTACCAAAAAACTGGCTTCGTATGCCGATGCTTATGTGAACGATGCATTCGGCACAGCTCACCGGGCACACGCTTCCACAGCGCTGATTGCCGATTATTTTGATACCGACCACAAAATGTTCGGTTATTTGATGAACAAGGAAGTGGATGCCGTAGATGCGCTGATGGAAAAACCGGCTCGCCCGTTTACAGCCATTATGGGTGGTTCTAAAGTCTCTTCCAAAATCGAAATCATCGAAAACCTGCTTACCAAAGTGGACAACCTGATTATTGCCGGCGGTATGACTTACACCTTCACCAAAGCTTTGGGTGGAAAAATAGGTAACTCTATTTGCGAAGAAGATAAACTGGATTTAGCACTTGACTTGTTGGAAAAAGCCAAAAAGAACAACGTGAAAATGGTACTGGCAGTTGATGCAAAGATAGCTGATGCTTTCAGCAACGATGCCAATACACAGTTTGTGCCCGTGGGTGAAATTCCTGATGGCTGGGAAGGGCTGGATATAGGTCCTGAAACCGAAGAAATATTTGCCGATGTGATTAAAGCTTCCAGGACTATCCTCTGGAATGGTCCTACCGGAGTTTTCGAATTCGAAAACTTTACACACGGATCACGCGCTGTAGGTGAGGCTATAGCCGAAGCTACCAAACTGGGTGCTTTTTCGCTCGTGGGCGGCGGCGATTCAGTAGCGTGTGTGAATAAATTCGGGCTGGTTGACGACATGTCGTATGTTTCCACCGGCGGCGGTGCATTGCTTGAAGCTATTCAGGGACTTGTACTTCCGGGAATTGCAGCCATAAAAGGATAAAGAAAATACCTCCCAACATGCCTGAAACACGCAGGTCATTCCGAGGGTTAACCTGATGGAAATACGTTTAAGAAAGTCGAATGGTTTGCGCTGTTCGGCTTTTTTTAATTGATGTAAAACCGGATTCCGCCAAAAAAATGGCGCGGTAATCCCGGATAATAATAGCGTGGTTCATTTCCGCCTGTAGATAGCGCGTTGACTGAAATCATGGAAGCATACCGGGTATCGGTCAAATTGTTCACTCCGCCATAAATTTCAATATTTCCGAATTTTTTCAGCGAAAACCGGTAAGCAGTTTTCAGTTGTATGGTGAAATATTCATCTGATTTTTCGGAATTTGCATCGTTCATATACTGAGAACCTACCAGCTGAAACTGCGACTGAACGAGCAGAGCCTGTACCGGTTCCCAGTCGAGGCCTGCCTGCGCCATTTGTGATGGAATTCCGGGAAGTTTCTGGCCGTCGTAGTTCAGTCCTGCATCGGTAAATTCAATAAATGTGTTGTCGGAAAGCGTGTAAACGGCATTCAGATTCAGATTCCCGGGAAAAGAACGGGAAGCAAAAACCTGCTGTTTTAGCATTACTTCCATGCCTTGGTGACGGGTTTTTCCGGCATTGATGCCCGTAAAAATATCTTCGGTCAACCGTTTGGTTACGAGCAAGTTCGTGAGGTTTATTTGATAAACGGCCACATCAAGTTGAGTTTTGTAATCGAATAAATTCATTCGTAATCCGACTTCTGCCTGAATACCCTGTTCGGGCTGAATGTCGTTATTTACATCGCCTTCGGGTAGCAGGGTTTCTTCGGGAGAAGGCATTGAAAATCCATGTCCTGCAGATGCATAGAAGGCCAGCCGCTCGGATAGCGCATAATTTGTACCGATGCGGGGTGAAAAAATAAAGGGAAAATCACGTATGCCGCTTTGGTTACCGTTTTCCGAAAATTGGTCAGTAAGCTTGTAATACACTTTATTGAGCGCACCCCCCACCGAAATATTCCATTTCTCCGCCGGACGAAAATAGGCCATCCCGAAGATATTCAGCTGGTTGCGGTTTTCAGAGTTTTTATTAATTTGTATGCCGTTTTTCTCCAGTTGCCAGTTGTAGGTGTCGTTCACCAATTCAATACCTGCTGATAAATCCCATTTTTCAGCATGAAAGTTCAGTTTGTCCCGAAATCCGAAGCTAAAAATTCCGTCATCCAGGTTGTTGAAAGGACGTTTCTCAAAGCTGCCTGTCCACCGGCCGAAAACCGTAAAGCGGTTGCTCAGTTTCGTTGTTATTTTATTGTCCAGCGTAATACCGGCTATTCCCTTCTCCGTTTTTTTATATCCTTCAATAGCTTTCCAGTTGGCTGCAGCGGCTTTCGGATTGGTTTCAAAAAGCGTTCTTCCGATGGAACTCGGAATCCCGGCATTAACGTTCATCATTAAAAGTGTGTATTCCAGCGAGTAGGAGGGCTTAATCCATTTGCCCGAGGAAAGTACTGATGTTCGGACGAAATGATTGTTGTCCCGATATCCATCCGATTTCAGATGATTAACGTTGCCAAAAAGGTTGAAATTTCCGCTGCTAATGCTTCCGCTCAGACTCGCTTTTACTGTATTGAAACTGCCGTATTGCAGGCCTGAAGATGAATTGGTTGAAACGGCGGAAGGCGTGTACATCGTAATATTGCCGCCCAATCCTGAGCCGTAAAGCGACGAAGCCGGACCTTTTACTATTTCTATTCTTTCAATATTCTGTAAATCAATATCTTCCGGTGTCGAAACTCCGTCGGATGAAGTAATCGGAATATCGTTAAGGTAGGATTTTATCCGGTTGGTGTTGTATGGTGTTCGGCTGCCGATGCCGCGGATTACAATCCGACTGGTACCGTAGGTGCCACTGTGCATGTAAATTCCGGGTACAGCATGGAGTGCAGCGGTGAAGTTATTTCCGTCCGACAGGTTGATTTCATTTTCTGTCAACACCGATATGCTTCCGGGAACTTTTTGAAGGCGGGTGTTAACCTGGTATGCATCCACCTGAATCTCGTTGAGGTGGATAATCGTGTCCTGCGTTTCTTTTTGAATTTCACGGGCATGCAACCTGCTGATAATCAGAATCAGAAAGAGTATGCAGGTTGTCCGTAAGTTCATGTAACTTTATCTGGTTGGTTTTTATTTGAAATTGATTTTTCTGACTTTATATCCCATGTTTTGGAGTATTTCGGCCACTTTTACTCTGAAATCTCCCTGAATAAGGATTTCACCATCGCGCTGCGAACCTCCTGCTGCGCATTTGTTTTTCAGTGTCTTGCCCAGCTCTTTCAGCTCGTCTTCTGAGCCTTCAAATTCCGATATCAGCGTGGCAGGTTTGCCGTTTCGCTTGTCGAGTTCAACCCGAAGAGTTTGGTTGGTTGCCTGATTTTTTTCTGCCGGTATCCGGTTTTCGGGTTCGGGTGTGTAACCTTCAGGCAGCAAGGAGCCTAACTTGTTTTTCCAGTCGTTATTTTTCATCTTCCTCGTGCATAAAATCTATTTCATTTTAGCCAGAAACTCCGGATAATATTTATCCCGTACCAATTTGAAGTTGGGCTCCACTTTCATCGTTTTTTCGTATCCTTTCCGGGCTAATTCCATATTTCCCAACGATTCGTAGCAGTGAGCTTCGAGAAACAGCAGTTGTACGTACATCCAGTTCTGGTAAGTGCTTTTTTGCTTCTCAATACTTGCTATGGCTTTTTGAAAATATTTCAGGGCTTCCTTTTTGTCACCACCGAACATTTTCGGAGGATAATAAAGCGAATTTCCTTTGTCAAAAAGGATTTGCACGTTATTGGGATCCAGGCTGCAGGCTTTATTCAGATGTGTCATGATTTGTTTACCCAGCGTGGCAGCTTTAATTTTATTCATCGAAACATAATAGCTTATAAAAATGCCTTTGTAGTTGATTGCCAAAGCGTTATTTGGTTCCGATTTTAATACTTTATCAATGTATATTTCTGCTTTCCTGATGTTTTCGGTTGCTTTTTTATCCTGCTTCTTGTCTATCAGCGTGGAAACGTACCCGTAGTAACAATGTATAAGTTGCAGCAAATCACCGGTTTTTTCCAAATCGGCTTTTTTCTCAAAATTGGCAGTGGCATTTCCCCATTTTGTTGCATCGTTGTGCAGAAATGCCTGATAAAGTTCCTTCTGAACGGCACTTTGTCCGAAAATAAAGCCTGACACCAACAAACTGAGTGTTACTATATAATTTCTTTTATGTTTCATTTTATTCTTTCGATTTTGTTAACCCTGCAGTTTATTTATTTAATATCAGGCAGAGAGTAATATCGGGCAAATTCCCAGATGATAATTCCGGCTGTAACGCTTACGTTGAGCGAATGTTTGGTGCCGTACTGAGGTATTTCGATGCAGGCATCGCATTGGTCGACCACTGTCTGCTGCACACCTTTCACCTCGTTGCCCAGAATGACTGCGTATTTTTTTTGATTGCTCAGATTAATTTCCATGGGTGAAATACTTCCCTCAGCCTGCTCCACAGCAAAAACGGTATATCCTTGTTTTTTCAGTTCTGATACTGCGTCCTGCGTATCCTCAAAGTAGTTCCAGAAGACTGAATTTTCGGCTCCCAAAGCCGTTTTGTGGATTTCGGCATGTGGCGGCACAGATGTAATGCCGCAAAGATATACACTTTCCACCAAAAAGGCATCGGCAGTTCTGAAAACCGAACCTACGTTGTGCAGACTTCGCACGTTGTCCAGCACCACTATCAACGGAATTTTCCCGGCAAGTTTGAATTCTTCTGTTGTCAGTCTGTTAAGTTCGGTTATCTTCAGTTTTCTCATTTTCAGTCGGATACATTAATTTACAATCAGCGAAACGGCTCTTTCGATTATAGTGTCAATTCCTTTTTCTTCATCCTGTTTGTTCATGTCTACTTTCACATCGGGGTCAATTCCCCATTCGGTATTTATCATCCCGGCATCGTACATGGGGCTTGCCGAAAAACGAACCATCCATCCGTTAGGGAGTTCGCTCGAGAGCGGCAGTCCGCCTCCACCGCCCGTTTTATCTCCCATTACGGTAGCGCTGGGAGCATATTTCATCCGGCCGACAAATTCGTTGGTGGCGCTGTAAGACATTCGGTTGGTGAGAATGACTACCGGTCGTTCCCATTTTATCTTTTTGTGTGGCACGGTGTACACTGCCGTTGGTTCCGAGAAGTCGGAATGCCCGTTGCCGGTTTTATGGCTTATGTATCCGGTGAGCGTTTTTTCCTTGAAAAAATAGGAAGCAAGCAGTTCGGAATTAGATACAAGTCCACCTCCATTGCCTCTTACATCAATAATAAGGCCTTTGCAACCGGCAAAAACTTCAAAAAGTGACCGGATATTCGAGTCGCTGAAGCCCGTCGAAAAACTGCCGTAATACGCATAGCCTACCTGATTTCCGGCAATTTTACGGTAGCGGAATCCACCGGCTATCCGGTAAGCAGAGCCCAGATAACGATTGTTGAAAATAATTTCGTTGTTCAGATTTTCAGGGTAATCGGTGTACCATTTCCAGTAGCGGCTGCGGTCAAATTCGGAGTACAGGTTCACGTGACCGTCTTTCAGGTTGGTGAGCATGTCACCCATCAGGTCGAAAAGTCCGTATTTGTTCGAAACAGTATCTACCCTGAGGGTGTATTCGGTGTGGATGGAATCCCAGTTTATGTTTTTATAATCAAGATAACAGTAACGATTGTCGATAATCTCCCACAGTGCATTCAAATTTCCCTTGTTTGTATTCACATGTAAATCAGGCTCTTCCATACAAGCCTGAAATAAGCAGATAGTTGAAATTAAAACGATACTATGTCGGATATACCTATTCATAGGAATGAATAAAACTGGTTGGAATTTTATTTTTTTTACCTTTAAATGCGTATAAATGCATAACCGCACCTACCGAAAAAGTGATTGCATTTTTGCGATAAACAACCTCGTTGGCTGAGTATTTCAGGTAATCATGATGCAAACTTAGCCGTAATGTATTGAAATTAAATGGTATATCAAAATTAAAATACTGAAACCAGGCTCGTTTGTTGTGAAGCGAGCTGAAATGAAATGCATCGTTAGTATTATTCAGCACAAATAATTCATAATAACTCACATTTTGCATGGGAATGAACATACAGCCCATCAACGGACTTACAGCTCCGTACTGAATTCGCATATTACGGTTCCATAAATCAAACCGGTACTGAACTTCGGCAGTTGCGTTAATATCGGTGAAGAGGTCGAGTGAGAAAGGATTGTTCACGTTTCGGCCTAAATATTTGCCTCCCAGATCAATATCCCAGCTGGCTCCTGCCAGAAACATCACGTTGTCGGCCGGACGCATGTGGTAATTAACACCAAACATATAATTGGTATTGAAAAAAAGCATACTGTTTCTGCCGCTCGGATGGTTTCCTTTTCCAAGTTCCAGAAATAGGCGGTTGGAATAGGAAAGTTTATCGTTTTCAGCACTAAAATAGCGGCGTGAGTTGTTTTGAATTTTCACCTGAAATCCATTGTACTCAAATGGTGAAAGATACGGATCCAACAGTTCGACAAAACCGGCTCCGACTGTGGTGGAGGTGGTGGTGAGTGCCTGTTTTTCATTTTCAAATTCCTGAGCATGAACTACAATGAACAAAAAAGTAAGCAGGAAAAGTAGTATTATTTTTTTCATCAGGAATTCCGTTTTTTTACTGTAGTGTACAAAAGTAAGAAATTATTTATAAAATTCATTTCCGATTCATGGAAAAGATGCACCGTTAATATTGCCACGCAGAAAGTCGGCAGAGATTTGTCCTGCATCTATCTGATTTTTTTTACCGAAAAAACAGATGTGGTGAAAAGCATTTGGTGAAAAAACAGTAATTTTGTATTCGATTAAACATCAAAAAATCCCGTAATATGAACAGGAAAGAAGAGTTGATTGTACTTACCGGAGCTGGAATGAGTGTGGAGAGCGGCTTGTCGACTTTCAGAGGTGGGGGCGGACTTTGGGACAATCACAAGGTGGAAGATGTAGCTACCCCCGAAGCCTGGTTTCGCAACCCGAAACTAGTACTCGATTTTTACAATTATCGTCGCAAAGAACTTCTGGGCGCTCAACCCAACGCCGGCCATCTGGCCCTGGCTGAACTCGAGAGTGAATACGAAGTCAGGATAATAACACAAAATGTGGACAATCTTCACGAACGTGCCGGCAGCAGTAGTGTGCTTCATCTGCACGGCGAACTGATGAAAGTGCGTTCTACCGGCCCTGGCGAAGAAGTTTATGATCTAACGGCTGAAAATTACGAAACTCATCCGGGCGACACATGTCCTCGAGGCTATCAACTCCGTCCTCACATAGTCTGGTTTGGCGAAGCAGTGCCCGAAATGGATCACGCTATCCGGCTTGTAGAACAAGCGGATATGTTGCTCATCATCGGTACTTCCATGCAAGTGTATCCGGCAGCCGGATTGATTCATTATGTGCGTTCCGGTGTGCCGGTTTATCTGATCGATCCTAACGAAGTGGGTGTGTATGGCCGACATATTACTGTGATTAAAAAAGGGGCAGGCGAGGGGATGAAGGAGTTTGTGAAATTTTTGAAAAATAAATAATCCGGCTCCTTTGTTTTGATGGATGATTTCTCCCTGTTAATCAGAACAAGTTGTATAAACATTAAAGGATTTATTTTATTTGATATGAAAGCAAGAAATGTTAACCTGAATTATTATTTGATTGTTGCTCTTTTAGTATTCAATGTTAGTTTTGCAAAGCCACAATCCTCGAATCTCTCAGCAGGAGATGATTCACACGAATTGACAGTGTACGTTTTTCCAACATTGAAACCACTCGACTGGACAAGCCCGTCAAGTTTATAC